>NZ_LZMO01000262.1:0-18809 GCF_001665715.1 Gordonia sp. 852002-10350_SCH5691597 | reverse complement strand
GCGAGGGAAGCGACGTACTCCTCGTCGCCGACACCGGTCCGCGCGATCTTCGCCCGAGCGACTTCTGACACCGGCCGGCATTGTGCGCGTGAGCGCAACTCGCCACCGCGCGCGAGCGCAACTCGACCACCGAGTCGGAATCATGGGGGCCGCTATTGAAGCGTCGTGGGGTGGCTGTTGTACCCTCGTGGGCATGCAACTGCGCCGTGAGCTTCTGCTCACCCGTCGGCGGGCGATCGACTTTTGTCGCGTCGCCGACTGTTGCTGTCTCTAGTCCGGTGATCGCGCCACCTCGGCACGCTCACCACAGGTGACGGCCGGTGTCAGAAGTCGCTCGGGCGAAGATCGCGCGGACCGGTGTCGGCGACGAGGAGTACGTCGCTTCCCTCGCTGCGCGCACCCGTGGCAGTGATTCCCCACGGGAGGGGGAGGGGAGGCAGCGTCGTCGAAAATCGTTGCAGCACTTGGGCGCGCAGCGCCGCGTTGTCGGCGCCGTCGAGTTCGGGAGCGCTCTCGTGTTCTTCCGGGCCGTCGTAGAAGTCGGTGGCCTGTAGGTGTAGCCGTCCGTCGCGGATGGAGAGGTCGACGCTGACGCTCACCTTTGCTTTACGACCCCGATATTCCGACGCCGACGGGGTGTCAGCGGGGACGGGAGTGCTCTCGCCGCCTGCGGAGGGCAGAGGACTGTCCGACGGGGGCAATGCGACGGTTCCGGTGAGCAGCACCCCGGACGATCGGTGCAGCAGGCCATCCTGTGGGCCACCGCCGCCCGCCTCGCCCTCGGGGGCGGGTGTGTTCACCGTGAGGTCGAGGATTGCCAGGAATCGGCCGAGATTCACCGAGTCCAGCCGCGTATACGCGTCGACCGACTCTGCGTGCATGGTGTCCGACGGCCCGATATTCCACCCATCGGGCACAGACAGTGTCCCCAGGCGGGCGCCGAGTTCTGCGGTACATCCGCGTCGGATGTGGCAACCGGCCACCGCGACGCCGCGCGCGGTGATGGTCGCGCCGGAGAACTCGCCACGCGCGGCATGTGACACGTAGGGGAATCCGCTGAGCGTGACCTCGGGATCGAAGCTGATCTGCGGCGAGGCCTGCAACGATCGCGACAAGCGGTACTCGCCACGCGCGGCCGCGCCGAGGTCGGCGAGAAACGCCACGACCAGCAGCACGACGACGACACAGACGCCGACGATGAGTGCGCGACGGGCGCGGAATGTGCCGTGCTCGTGGCTGCCCGACGCAGTTGCGCCGCCCCCGTCGGCTGCCTTGTTAACAGCAGAACGCGACATTGGCGCTATTCTGTCATCTATCGCGCACATGGTGGTAAGCCGACGTAAACAATGAGGTTCGTTCGTGTGTGATGCTGACGTCCCGGCGAACTTCTGCCCGGCGGTCGCAGTAGTAGTGGTGGAGTTCAGGGCGGGAAGACGAGATCGGAGTATCACGTGGATCTCTTGTTATTGACAGCCGATCCGAGTCCGGAGGCGGTGCTGCCATCCCTGTCGCTGCTCGCGCACACGGTCCGTGTGGCACCCACCGAGGTGTCGTCGCTGATGGAGGCCAGTAACGCTGATATCGCCATCGTCGACGCCAGAACCGACCTCGCCGCAGCACGCGGATTGTGCAGATTGCTCGGCAGCACCGGCTCTGCCGTTCCGGTCGCGGCGGTATTGACCGAAGGCGGGCTCGTCGCCGTCAACGCCGACTGGGGTCTCGACGAATTCCTCCTTCCGGCGACCGGACCCGCCGAACTCGACGCGCGGCTTCGACTCCTCGTCGTTCGCACCCGCGGGGTGGGCACCGAAGAAGCGTCGGGCAAGGTCACGCTTGGCGAACTCGTGATCGATGAGGGCACGTACACCGCTCGACTGCGGGGGCGCCCGCTCGACCTGACCTACAAGGAGTTCGAACTCCTCAAGTACCTGGCGCAGAACGCGGGCAGGGTATTCACCCGCGCGCAACTGCTGCAAGAGGTGTGGGGTTACGACTTCTTCGGCGGCACGCGGACCGTCGACGTCCACGTCCGGCGCCTGCGCGCCAAACTCGGCAGCGAGCACGAGTCGCTCATCGGGACCGTGCGCAACGTCGGATACAAGGCCGTACGTCCCACGCGCGGTCGCGGTGCCGGCTCAGGAGCTGCCAGCGACTACCCGGTCGACGATGACATTTCCGACGATGACATTTCCGATGACGACATTGCCGGCGGCGATATTGCTGACGGTGCAGATCTCGATGACGACCTCGATGACGGGGACGTGAACGAGGACGCCACGTCTGCGAGCGACTCGTTCGACACCTCGGGAATCGGTGAGGAGTTCAGTGCCAGCGGAAGCTGACGCGATCGGAGACACTCCGATCGTCACCGATCGACTCGACGCCGCCGGTGTTACACACGCCCGCCGCCTGGTGGCCGACGCGACCAGCGCCGACGGAGTCGCCCCGCTGTCCGAGCAGGCCGTCCTGTCCATCGACGACGCCGCCGGATCTCACGCGGAATCGGGCGTGCGTCACGTCGTCTCGACGGCCGGCTACGCCAACATCACACCCGGCCGCGACGGGGAGCCCTCGATGATCGAGGGAGTCGTCGACCCGGCACTACGACGCCGCGGGCACGGCAAGGCACTGTTCGACGTCGCATTCGACGACGCGCGTGCTGTCTCGAATCCCGACGGCCCGACGCCGCGGGCCTGGGCGCACGGCGATCTGCCCGGCGCGCAGGCGCTCGCGGCGAGCATGGGTCTGCACAAGCAGCGGGAGCTGCTGCAACTACGCCGCGACGTCGCAGCCGACGGGTCTGATCTACCACCGCTGGTCGTCGACCCGTCGATCGAGCTGCGCACCTACGCCGGGCCCGCCGACGACGCGGAGATCCTGCGGGTCAACAACGCCGCGTTCGCGTGGCACCCGGAGCAGGGCGGATGGTCGTCGGCACAGATCACCGAACGGACATCGTCCGAGTGGTTCGACCCGGCCGGACTGTTCCTCGCCTACGACGTCGACGACCCGACGACGCTGCTCGGCTTCCACTGGACCAAGCAGCAGGACGCCGGTCTCGGCGAGGTCTACATCGTCGGGGTCGACCCGGCGGCTCAGGGCCGCGGCCTCGGCCGCATGCTCACGCTGGCCGGGCTTCACTACTTTGCCGACCGTCGGATCGGGACGGTGATGCTCTACGTCGAAGGCGACAACACCGCGGCACTACACACCTACGAGAGGCTCGGGTTTGCCCGATACGCCGTCGACGTCGCGTACGGCTGACTCGGAAACGGCAGGGTCGAGTCGACTGCGCCTGGCGCTGACGATCACCGGTTGCCTGCTGGCCGCGGTCGGTCTGCTCGGGGTGGTCGCGCACGCTGTTCCGTTCGTCAGCAACACCTGGGCACGGTTGGCCGCGGGTACTCCGGTCTTGATCGTGATCGGCATTGTCGGCCTGGTCGTGTTGCTCGCATCGAGGGCGTGGATGTGTGCGATCGTCGCTGCAGTCGTCGTCGCCATCGGGATCGGTACGCAGGTACCACTTTTCATCGGAACCGACGAGGCGCGCGCAGCGTCGGACATCACGGTCCTGCAGGCGAACATCTACCTCGGACAGGCCGACGCCGCGTCGGTGGTGCGGGAGATCCGCGACAATCGCGTCGACATCGCGACCGTCGTCGAACTCACCGACGACGCGATCGGCAAGCTCGACGCCGCCGGAATCGCCGGTGCTCTGCCGTATCGGTTCGGGGTTCCGAGACGGGGCGGGGGCGGCGCCGGAATCTACTCGCGCTACCCGTTGACCGACGAATTCCGGATCGGCAAGATGGCGATGGCCAATCTGCGGGCCGTCGTCGACCTGCCCGGTGTCGGGCGTCGAGCCATATACGCACTGCATCCCATTCCGCCGTGGCCGGAGCCCGCGTGGCGGTGGGCGTACGAGGTCGATCTGCTGTCGTCGACGCTGGGTGAGGAGCGACTCCCGCTGATCCTCGGCGCCGACTTCAACTCGACCTACGACCACGCGCGCTTTCGGAGGTTGCTCGCCACTCCGCCGGGACTCGTCGATGCCGCCGATCACCTCGGGGCGGGGATCGTCGCAACGTATCCCGCCAACAGGCACTTCCCGCCGGTGCTCGCTCTCGATCGGGTGATGACGCGCGGAGGTCCGGTGCCGACGAGCTTCCGTCGAGTCGAGCTACCGGGTTCCGACCACGACGGCGTGATCGCCACGGTCAGGCCCTGACCTCGTCCGCGACGGTGCCCGACAGGCGCACGGTATCACTGTTAGGCTACCCTTACGCGGAGTGATTCTGAGGGGAGCGCATCTCGCGATGTATCAATCCGCCACAAGCCGGACCCGACTGACGATGCACGACGTGTCGGTGTCTGTTGTCGTGCCGGTCTATCGCAGCGCCGCCTACATCGAGGCCTGTGTGCGCTCGGTACTCAACCAGCAGGCTCCGGTCGACGAGATCGTGCTCGTCGACGATCGCGGGGGTGACGATTCCATCGAACGAGCCGAAAAGGTGCTCGCGGCAGGCGAGGTCGCGTATCGGGTCGTGCGTATGCCACAGAACAGTGGCGTCGGGCCTGCACGCAACGCGGGACTCGCGGCGGCGTCGGGAAACGTCATCTGGTTCTTCGACAGCGACGACATCGCCGACGCGGCGTTCACGACCAGAATGCTCGACGAACTACTCCGCAACGACGCGGATTTCGCCACGTGCACAACACGATTCGTCGACGAGATCGGGGTGCCGACGGGGGCGCTCACTCCGGTGCTGTCGGCCGGCGCACTCACGGGCGACGAGTACGCAGGCCTCTTGTTGCGCAGCAAGGCGCGGTCGTACGCCAGCGGAAAGCTGTTCCGCCGTGACGTTCTCGGCGACGATCCGTGGGGCACACGTCGGGCGTACGAGGATCTATCGGCCATCGCGCGGGTGGCGCTGGACTCGCGCACGGTGGCGACGGTGCCAGAGGCGTTGTACCGGTACCGACTTCGCGACGATTCGGTATCGCACCGCGTCACGTCCGACACACGCGCGATCTTCGAGATGGGTGACGAGGTGCTCGAGATGCTCGACACCGTTCCCGACACGAGGCAATGGCGTTCGACTGCACGATCTTTCGTGTACCGCGAGGTTCTGATCCCCGCGGCGCACATGGCGATGCGCGCAGAGCACGACGGTGGCGCAGGCCCGGTGACAGACGAACTGCTGCGCATCGCCCGTGCTCGCGTGTCGCGTCGGGATGTGCTGCCGCTGCTCGCCACGGGCGAGATACGCTCTGCCGTCTTCGCCGTCGCGATGCTGACCGCGCCGCAGCGCTACGCGAATATGCTGCGGCACAGGTGATCTGTCAGGGCAGCGCGTCGAGGAAGTGCCCCACCACCTCGGTGATGTGCGGCTCGCGCACAATCGACATGTGATCGGCCTGAACCCGGGTGATCGTGATGTCGCCCGGGGTGAGCTGATCGGTCCAGACCCGCTCGTCGTGGT
The DNA here is from genome assembly GCF_001665715.1 of Gordonia sp. 852002-10350_SCH5691597. Classification (NCBI taxonomy): domain Bacteria; kingdom Bacillati; phylum Actinomycetota; class Actinomycetes; order Mycobacteriales; family Gordoniaceae; genus Gordonia; species Gordonia sp. 852002-10350_SCH5691597. The sequence continues at coordinate 13,326 of NZ_LZMO01000262.1, read as the reverse complement.
TGTTGTCCGCGCCGAGTACCACAAGCACTCGGCCGTGATACGGCGCGGGGCGGTGGAATCGGCCGACGCGCCAACCGACCTGCTCCATGGCACGTGCCGACTCGACGGGCTGATCGGTCAAAAATCCGGCACGTAGCAACTGGATTCGGTTGCGCCACAACTGTGATCGAGACAATCGCACGCCCGACAGTTGGGGACGCTGGTCGCTCTCGGCGGTCGCGGGAGTCTGCGCCGTCGAGCCGACAGCACGAGCTGTCTGCTGGGGGACGAAGGTGTCGAGTGTCATGACGAGCGCGACCTGCTCGCCCGCACGGAGGAGTCGACGAGCGACCTCGAGCGCGATCAATCCACCCAGTGAATGACCAAGCAGCACATAGGGTCCGCTCGGTTGAAGGCGACGCAGATCGCGCAGATGCCTGCGTGCAGCCATCCCGACAGTCCAGTCGGGGAATCCGCGATTCTCCAGGCCGTGCGGTTGGAATCCGTAGATCGATCCGATCCGTTCGTCGCGGGCGAGGTGGTCGGCGAGCGCGACAAACACCAGCGCCGACGCGCCAGCTCCCGCGAAGCAGAACACCGTCTGCCCGTTGCCGCTACGCAGCGGCACCGTCGTCGGAGCGAGTGAATCACCCTTACTGGCAACCGAATCTGGTCGTAGGCGTGCGTCGAGCGTGTGCGCCATCGTCGCGACGGTCGGTGCCGACGCGGCGTCGGCCTGGGTGAGTGCAACGCCGAGACGTCGGGTGAGGCCGACGAGAATCTGGGCGACCGTCAGCGAGTCGGCGCCGAGTGCGTAGATGTTCTCGTCACGTCCGACCTCGTCGAGTCCGAGGGCCTCGGCCCAGATCTCCGCCACCGATGTCTCGAGGTCGCCGACGGGTGGGTCGATGTGTCGGGTCGGTGCGGGCAGTGCGGCTCGGTCGATCTTGCCGCGCGCAGTTCTCGGGAGGGCAGCGAGTTCGACGACGTGTGCGGGAATCATCCACTCGGGCAGTCGTTCTCGCAGCCTCGTGCGGATCTCGGCTGCCGGAGGGGTGCGGCCCCCGGGGACAGGCGCGACGTAGGCGAGCAGTTCGGTGCGGCCGGAATCGGGCTCCGACCGTGCGATGACCGCGGCTTCGGCGAGGTCGCCGTCGGACATGATCGCGCGGTGCACCTCCGCGGGTTCGACCAGATAGCCCCTGATCTTCACGGCGTCGTCGATGCGGCCGGTGAGAATGAGCGTGGCGCCGTCCCAGGTTCCGCGGTCGCCGGTGCGGAAGCTGAGCACGCCGTCGGTGTCGCGGGAGAAGCGGCCCTCGTCGGCGGCCGGGTCGAGGTATCCGAGTGCGAGGTGGCGCGACGACACGACGACGCGACCGTCGTCGGCGATGGTGACCGACTTGTGCGGGGCGAGAACACCTGCGGGAAGCGCACCGGGGGAGACGTGTTCTCCCGCGCGGAGATCGAAGTAGGCCAGCGCCGATGTCTCCGACGATCCCACCCAGTTCGTCACCGTTGCCTCGGGGGCGTGTGACAGCACGGCCTGCGCGACGTCGGACGTCAGTGCCTCGCCGGTGGTGATGATGCGGCGCAACGATGTCCACGCCGGGTGGCCGGTCGTCCCGCGCGAACTCGTCAGCGCACGCAGCAGTGCCGGAGTGAGAAAGGTGATCTCTGCGTCGCACTCGGCGAGTGCGTCGAGTATCGCGCCTGCGGTGCGGTCACGCGGGTCGACGGCGGTGATGTCGGCACCGTTGATCAGCGATCCGATCAAGACGTTGAGTCCGGCACCGAAGCTGATCGGAAGACACAGCGCGACGCGACGTCCCGGGGTGATCGAGAATCCGGTGCGCATCAGCTCGGAATCGCAGAGCCACATGCCATTCGGGTGCAGCACGCCCTTGGGCGTGCCCGTCGAGCCCGATGTGAACTGGATGCTCGTGAGGTCATCGGGGTTGTCGAGACCCGTGGTTGCTCCGCCGCCGGCGGCGACCTGGTTCGTGAACGCGGCGAGGTCGGTCACCGGAAGACTGTGGGCGGCAGCGACGGCGCGAGCCGCGTCGAGGTGCTCGGCGTCGGCGATCATGACATCGGCGGGGCGGCCGTGCGTATTCAACTCGGCGAGGATCGTCGAGACACGTTCGGCCGGCAGGTGCGGGTCCAGGGCGACGATCGGATGTCCGGAGAGGAACACGCCGAGAACCAGCGCGACCGCGTCGGGCGACAACCCCACCTGCACGACAACCGGATTCGACGATCCACCGGCACGTGCGGTGATCGACGTCGCGGCCGACGTGGCTCGCTCGACGAGTTGGCCGTACGTCAGGCTCTGCCCCGACATGCGGATAGCCGGACGGTCGGTGAAGCGTTGTGCGCCTGCGATGATCGCGGTGCGCACCGAGTGAACCTTGGCGTTGTCGTCGGGGGCGGTGTCGCCGAGGGTGGCGTCGGTAGAAGTGGTCATCTGACGGCTCCGGTGAACGATGCGAGAGTGGTGTTCGGATCGAGGGCTTGGCGGATCAGACGAATACCGGGTACGAGAAGGAAGAGCACGACGGCGACGTCGGCCACCAGGTAGACGTAGGCGACGCCGATGATGCCCCATCGATCGGCCGCCGCGGCGATGCCGCAGACGACGACCACGCCGAAGACGATCTGTGTCGCCACAGCGAGTTTCAGCTTGCGCTGTACCCGCGCGAGGCCGCCGTAGATCACCACGAACGCCACCGTCGGCAGGGTCAGCGCCATCAGGCGGATGAGGTCTGTCCCCTCACGGGCGTATTGCGGGCCCATGATCGAGAGAATCCACGGCGCCAGCGCGATCAGCAGTAGGCAACCGACGACTGCCGCGCCGCCGCACAGTGCGATGAAACGCAATGTGGTTGCCCGCAAGTCGACGTCGGGCTCCGCCGAGGCCGACACGAACGGCGCGCACGTTGCGTTGAGCAGAATGGCGGCCGTGCTGATGACCAGCCAGCACACCGAGAAGTACGCGTTCATCTCGGTACCGAGCTGCGCGACGATGACCAGTGGAACAACGAGCGGCACAACCACTCCCACCGCCGTCATCGCGAGCGAGCCTGCGTAGAAGTGTGCGATCTCACCGCGCCCGGGAAGTGTTCCCGGGCCCGACATCGCACGCGCGGTGGGGCGTACGGCGCTCACTCCGATCCAGCATGCGATGACCGCCGCGGGGATCACCCAGGCGGCGACGATGGCTGAACCCGACGCGAACGGGATCAGCAGCGCGACGAGTATCAGCTTGATCGTCGATTGCGTGACGTTCTTGAGCGCGACGGTGCGCGAGCGGCCGAGGCCGATCAACAAGGGGTCCTGCACGGCGAAAACGCCGAGTACCGCAACGATGACGGGGTACAGCCACGGTTCCGCCGACGAGGTGAACAGCGCGTCGCGAGGGCCGAGCACGACGAAGCCGAGTCCGAACAGCACTGCTGTCACGATGATGACGGAGCGGCCGATCGTGATCAGGCGGTGCGCCTTGGACCCGGCGATCGGAAGGAACCGTTCGTACAGACTGCCGAGACTCAGATTCGACAGGGTCGCCATCAACGTCGCGGAGGTGATGATGGCCGACGCCCTGCCGACCTCCGCCGTCGAGTATCCGCGCGCCGCGATCGTCCAGAACACGAAACCCAGTGCGCCGGTGGCGACACTGGACGTCATCACCGCGACGATGTTGATCCCGACGCCGGTGTTGTCGTCGCGGAAGAGGTTCAGGCGTCGAGGGCCCAGGCCCCGCTTCTGCGTGGTGGTCACCGGGCAGAAGCGGCGTCGACCAGTCGCGTGCTGCGGTCGGTCGCCAGTAGCGGCAGCAAGAGCTCTGCGGTGATCTCGGCCTCGCGGGCCAGCGGCCACCCCGACAGAATCCAGATGTCGATGCCCGCGCGCTCCGCGACCGACGACATCGCCGCCGCCACATTCTCGGCGCTGCCGACGAAGTAGGTGCCGGTGCCCTTGCCCGCGATGTCGAACGGTGGCTCCGCGGCGGTCCACGTCGTCAGTCCCGCAGCCATGTTCGGTGCGAACTCCAGCAGTTCCCTGCCCGGAATCCGGCCCGCGCGCAGAGCGTCGATCCGACCTTGAACCTGCGGGTTCTCGCTGGTGATCTCGTCGAGACCCGGGTAGCCGAAGCTGCGCAGATTGCGATCGGCGGTGGCCAGAACCGTCTCCGGTCGAGCGTGCGCGAGCTGTTCGGAGAAGCGTTCCCACGCTTGTTCTTCGGTCTCGCGGACGATCACGCTCGCGAGCACACCGAAACGTAGCGATCGGCCCCGCTCGGCTGCGGCCGTCCGGACGCGGTCGAAAAGCGTGGTGAGCGAGCCGGGTTCGGACATGAACGACAGGTAGACGTCGAGGACCTCCGCCGCGTGCGCGATGCCCTCGGTCGACGCACCGGTGCCCCAGACCTGAACGCCTCCCGGTTGCCGGGGGCCGGGGATCGCAGGCTTGTATCGCGGTCCGTACGAGAAGAATTCGCCCTGGAATGCCTCGGTGTCGTCGAGATAGAGACGCTTGACCTGGGTCCAGAACTCGGCCGACATCCGGTACCGGTCAGCCTTCGACTCGAACCTGCCGTACCGGTGCAATACCGGATCGGCGCCGTTGACCTGGTTGTAGATCAACCGACCGCCGGAGTACTGGTCGAACACCTGGGCTTCCTCGGCCATCAGTACCGGAGGCTTGACGCCGGGGTACTCGGGAATGAGGAAGCGGAGTTGTTCGGTGTCGCCGACGAGTGAAATCGCCTCGCGCGCAGTGGTCAGCGCGCCGTAGAACCCCAGCCGGTCAAGGGTGCGGGCCTGGTGCCGGAGTGCGTCGAACGTCGGGGCGAAGCGGTGTTCGGGCTCCCATGGGACGCCTTCGGTGGGATTGATGTACCACAGGACGTCGGGGCCACTCATCGTTCGTCGCAGAACTCGGTGATCGGCAATCCGACGTGACGTGATTCGGTCGGCGCGTAGCCGAGAAGGCGATCGCCGGGCACGAGGTCGGTCACGTTGTTCACCGATCCGCCGGGGCCGAGGAGGCGCACATGCCAGTCGTCCTGTGCGATCACGTTGATGGTGCGGCCGTCGGGTGCGGTCGCGCTGACCGAGATCAGCGGGCGGCGCTCGATCTTGACTCTCCCAATGCGCACCTCGCGGACGTCACCGTTGCTGCGCACCGCGAGGATCGGCTGTCCGGCAGCGAGTTCGCTGACGTAGCGCGTGCGGTTGTCGGGCACGAGAACGTAGGAGTGCACGGCACCGGCGTTCCACCGGAACGGACGGGTCGGCATGTACGGCAGCGGGTGGGTTTCGCTGCAGGACAGGAACATTCCGGTCGAGAACGAACCGATCAGACATCCCTCGTCCTGTGCTAGCAGCGAGCACGTGTCGATGCACGCGCGTTCGCCCATGCCGATGTGCTCGACCTTGGTGACGGTCAGCTCGGTGAGTTCGATGCGGTCGGCAGACGGGCGGATGACGTCGGCGAGCGTTGCGATGTCGTCGACGCTCTGCGGGGCGAGCAGCAGCCCGTCGGAGCCGTGTTCGAGTACCAGCTTGACGATCTCGGCGTCCTCGATGTCGTTGACGACGGTCACGGTGCGTCCGCTGGAGTTCTCCGCCGCTGCGATCACGATCTCGAGGGGGATCTTGGTGGGGTCGGTGAAGGTCAGCAGTGTCCAGGGAGCGCGCCGCACGGTCTCGCAGGCGTCGCGCAGGGTGTCGGCGTCGGAAACGACAGCGTGCACAGCGGTTTCGGCACCCGGAGCGGCTTCCTCGGAGTCGCCGTGGGCAACCAGCACGATGTCGGCCGAGATCTGGCCCTCCGAGATCTCATCGCTCGAGTGGCCCGGTGCGTAGATCCGCCGCACGGTGGGTGGCAGGCCGTCGAGGAGGTCGATGTCGGCGGAGATGATGCCGTCGATGCGCTGATGAATGGCCGCCTGCACCATGGCGTCGACGGTGCCCGCGGGAACTGTGCGTAGGTCGACCCAGGCGAAATGCTCACGACCGGAATCCGACTGCGCTGCAGTGGTCGACGAACTGTCGCGATCGACGCCGAGGGGTGTGATGTCGTCGGTCACGATGTCAGTGCTGTTGCTCATGTGTATCTACCTCGATGGTGAAGGGGGAGGGGCTGGTTCGCGATCAGGCCAACGCGAGCGCGCGGGGATCGTGGTCGTGAAGGTGGGCGGCAAGTGCGCCCGCCACCTGCGACGGGTCGTCGGCGTCGAAGATCTGACGTCCGAAACTGAGACCTGCAACGCGGGATTGTGCGACGCGGCAGCCGAGTTCGACGGCAGCGTCGTCGGACGCGGCGGAGGGGCCGCCCGCGACGAGGATGGGTAGCGGGCATGAGTCGACGACCTGATCCATGGCCTCGGTGCTGCCCGCGTAGTCGAGTTTGACGATGTCGGCTCCGAGGTCGGTCGCGATCGCGGCCAGGTGTGCCAAAGTCTGCGCCGACGTCGAAGCCGGTGAGGTGGTCGCTCCGCGCGCGTACATCATTGCCAGCAGCGGCATTCCGAGGCGATCGCATTCGCGGGCGACCCGACCGAGGTCGGCGAGTTGTTCGGGTTCGGTATCCGAGGAGACGTTCACGTGAACGCTCACCGCGTCGGCGCCGAGTCCGAGGCACTCGTCGACCGAACCCACGAGCACCTTGCCGGTGGAGTCCTGTGCGAGGCTCGTCCCGGCCGAGAGGTGCACGATCAGGCCGAGAGCGGTGAACCGGCGCGGATCGATGGTTTTCGCTCTGCCCTTGTGGACGATGAGCGCATCGGCGCCGGCGTCCGCGAGCATCGCTGCGGTCGTATCGGCGTGGTCTGCGCGTCCGAGCGGGCCGATCGTCACCGAATGGTCGATCGGCACGACCAGCGCGCGTCGCGAAGGCGACGAGAACAGACGTGCCATGCGAAGGGCTTTGCCGGACAGGGTTTCCCGTCTGTCGCCGTGGCGGTCGTGCATGCTCCGAACTCCGATCCTGATGACAGATCACGTAGCGACTGGTGGACCACCCCCGTTGATCAAGCTGAGGGTAGCCTATCCTTTCTGCTGTGACCAAGCTGAGTGTGAGATTTCCGACGGACGCCTATCTGGCGCGCATCGGTATCGGTGAGCGGCCCTCGTTGCTCGCCGACCACGACACCGCCGAGCTCGATGTCGCTGCGGTCGATTCCCTCGCCTGTGCGCAGCATCGGGCAATACCGTTCGAGAACCTCGACATTCATCGCGGACTCGTCGTCGACGTCTCTCCGGGGGCGATCGTCGACAAGCTGATCACCGGTCGTCGCGGAGGGATCTGCTACGAGCTCAACGGCGTTCTGCTCTTGGCGCTTCGTGAGCTCGGGGTGCAGGCGCAACCCATCGGTGCGCAGGTACGCACCGAGGCGGGACTCGGACTGCCGTTGGGGCACATGGCGATCGTGGTCGGGTCGGGGTCCGCGCGCCACCTCGTCGACGTGGGCTTCGGTGGCGAGATGGTCACCGCGCGGGTTGATCTCGACGACCCGGGCACCCTGGAAGATCGCCAGTGGCGGCGGTGGATACGTGCTCGACGGCGTACCACGTGAACTCGGCGAGTTCGCCGGTACGGCGCGCTGGCACAGTACCGACGCGTCGTCGCGCTTTACTGGGTCGGTGATCTGTACCCGCGACGACGGCGGGAGTCGCTACACCCTCACGTCGCGACGCGGGGAAACGGGCTACCGCCTGGTGACCACCAGCTCTGACGGAACCCGGGTGTCCGAGCCGGTGACCATGCGAGATTCGATGACGTTGCTGCGCAACCTGTTCGGGATCAAACTCGACGAACCCGTCGCGGCTCGCGACGACCTTGTTCATGTGAAATTCCACGGAGTGGGGAACGGAAGCCCGAGGTAGACCTCGCCCAGCGCGCGCTGCTCGTCCTCGGACGACACCCATCGCTGTAGGCGTGCGCGACGCAGCTCCCAGTCGAACGGATCGTCGGAGAAGCGGTGCAGAAGGGACGTGAGGTTCCACGAGAACGATTGCGCCTGCCAGATTCTGGGAAGCGCGCGGGCGGTGTAGGCGTCGAGCTCTTCACGCTTTCCCGTGGCGTAGAACGCGCCGAGGGCGTGGGAGAGGACACACGCGTCCGAGACGGCGAGATTGAGTCCCTTTGCGCCCGTCGGAGGAACGATGTGTGCGGCGTCGCCGAGCAGGAACAGCGAACCGAGCTGCATGGGCTGCGTCACCACACTGCGCAGGGGTGCCAGGCTGCGATCGATGATCTCGCCGGTTTCCAGCGGCGGATGATCGTCACTGGCGCTACGTCGGGCGAGTTCGGTCCAGATCGCCTCGTCGCTCCAGTCCGAGAGGCGGGTGTCGGCGGGGACCTGGAGATACTGTCGGCTCAAGTGTGGTCCACGCATGCTGTGGACCGACAGTCCGTCCGGGTGGGCGCAGTACATGCCCTCCTCGGTGACCGGTGTGGAGTGCGCCAGAATGCCCAGCCAGGCAAACGGATACGTGCGTTCAAGGGTTTCGACGTACGGCGCCATCGTCGCGCGCCCGACGCCGTGGAAGCCGTCGCACGCCGCGATCACGTCGGCGTCGACGTGGTGCCGGACACCGTCGACGGTGAACTCGACCGACGGTGCGCTGCCCTCGAAATCGTGTATGGATACGTCGTCGGCGGAGAAGACGGGTTCGCGTCCGATCACACGGAGTCCGTCGATGAGGTCGGCGACGATCTCGGCCTGCCCGTAGACGTAGGCGTTGCGCGAAGACAGCCGATGGAAGTCGAGGTGGTGTGTGGTGCGATCGAGGCGGATATAGAACCCCTTGTGTACCAACGCCTCACGATGGAGCCGTTCGGCCACCCCGAGTTCGGTGAGAACGTCGACGGTCGAATTCTCGATGACACCTGCACGCACACGCGAGCGAACGTGGCCCTCGGTCTGACGTTCGAGCACCACGGCGTCGATCCCCTGGCCGGCGAGCATGTGCGCCAGCGTGAGCCCCGCGGGGCCTGCGCCGATGATCGCGACCTGAGTTCGAGTCGAATGGTGCCCTGCGGCAGACGTTCTCACAATTCTCCCCTGTTCAGCCTCATGTAGTCCGGTCGGAGGATCGGGTGGCCACTGTGAGCACGGTCGCACCGACTATCTTCCTCTTCAGGTTTCGTAAGCCTACCCTTATCTAGTACGGTTGGGCGAGCCGGGAGACCGGAATGCGGTCTGGTGCCGATACCGCGATGACGACCACGACCTCATACGAAGGGGAGATCGGTGACCGACACGTTCAACGGGGAGACTCCGCGCGCGGTAGACGACGAAATGACCGAGTTTGAACACGAATTCGAGCCGGGAACGCCTGATGGCGACGGCTCGGAAGCGTCGCGGGAGCCGACCGTGACGGTGGTGATTCCCGCTCGCAACGAGGCGCTGAACCTGCCGTACGTCGCCGAACGTATGCCCACGGTCGATGAGATCGTCGTCGTCGACGGGAACTCGGTCGACGACACCATGGATGTGGCGCGCAGGCTCTGGCCCGATGCGGTGATCATTCCGCAGACCCGCGCGGGCAAGGGCAACGCACTGGCATGTGGTTTCGCGGCCGCGACGTGCGACATCATCGTGATGATCGACGCCGACGGCTCGACCGACCCGGCCGAGATCCCTCGATTCGTCGAAACTCTCGTCAGCGGAGCCGATTTGGCCAAGGGGAGCAGGTTCTCCCATGGCGGTGGCAGTGACGACATCACGACATTCCGCCGTCTGGGAAACAAGGGTCTGAACTTTCTCGTCAACCGGATCTTCCACACCACCTTTGCCGATCTCTGCTACGGCTACAACGCTTTCTGGCGTCATCACGTAGCTGTTCTCGATCTGCCGGACACCACGCTGGCAGAAGCTCAGTGGGGAGACGGCTTCGAGATCGAGACCGTCATCAATGTGCGGATGGCACGCAGTGGCCTGTCGATCAAGGAGGTCGGCTCCCACGAGAGTTGCCGAATCCACGGGCGCAGCAACCTCACGAGAATCCCGACACCCTTGTGCTGGAACATGATCCGAAGGCGGCGCCGCGCTAGAGACCGCCCGCCACTTCGGGTCCTGGACAACGGAAGAACAAAAACGGGGCGTTCCGCGGAACGCCCCGTTTTTGTTCGGGTGAAGCGATGTTGTGCTTGGGTCAGGCAGACCGTTCGCCAGCCAGGGGTCTCGCGCATGATCTGCTCGAACTCGGCCGGTGCACCGGGACGGTATTCGCCGTAGTACTCGATGACACGTCGCGATTGCGTGGTGAAGGCGACGATCGTCGGCTTATCGGTCTCGCCGACCTTCCACTCGAGCCAACCGAGTTGCTCCGCTGTCGGGAAAGTGCCTCGCGTGTCGGCCAACTCGTAGGAGAGTGGATAGTCGAAATACGGATTGGCAAGTGTCAACGGGGCGTAGTTGTCGTTGATTCGTGCAGGCAGTCCCGCCCCGTACAGCATGATGATCCGCGTGCCGGGAGGTGCGTCGGCGGTGATGCGGTCGATCGCCTCGACCTGCGCCCTGGTCTCGACCACGGTCGGCCACAGCGCGAAATACGAGTAGGCGCCTGCCAGCGCCGCAGCGACGACAGCGAGTGCGCCCGCCCATGCGACGAGGGCGCGGCGTCGACCGGCACCGAAACCGTCAAGAGCCGCAACAATATGCGGTGCGACGAGCAGTCCGCAGCCGAACAGCGAGTACAGGTACACGCGGAAGATCGCCTCGCCGCCGTAGCTCTGGCCGAGAAGCAGCGCGAGAGGCGAGAAGGCGACGATCGCACACGCGATCACGTACGGCCGCTTGTGTTTCCAGCCCACCACCGCGGAGAGCGCGGCGAGCAGCAGCACGCCTGCCGACAGCGCTCGACATACGAGCGACGTGATCTCCTTCGCGGGCACTCCGGCAGCGGTCACGTTGCTGGTTGCGTTGCTGACCGGATTGCCGCCGGACAGGATTCCGTACGGGGCAACGGCTTCGAAGTTGAGTGCCAGGTACGCACCCGTGATACCGATCATCGCCGCGACCGCCCACCACGGGCGCGCCTGACGGAAGATGACGAGCGCTACTGCCGCCGCAAGTGCCCAGAACGGTGTGAGTTGATGTGTGGGGACGATCGCGGCGAACGGGATGATGGCAAGAATGCCCGCCTGCCGGTGATGCCGTGAGGCGATCAGCATGGCGAGGAGTCCGTAGGCGATGACCAGGGTCCAGGCCTGCGGCGAGAAGTAGTCCTGCGCAACCCAGTTCACCATCTCCGCGCAGAAGGCCGCCGTGATCGCCACTCGAGTCGACGATCCGATCGTTCGGGCCGCGGAGTAGACGATGATCGCGATCAGCAGGTGAATCACGGGCGCGAAGACATGCGCCAGGGTCATCGGGTCGAGGCCGGTGACATCGGAGAACCAGGCCGTGGTGACGAAGAACGCCGGCCACTGCGCGTAGATGTCGGTGCCGTTGGGCTGAATGAGGTCGTGTGCAAGCACGTAGCGCACGACGGCGATGTGCTTGTACGTCCATTCATAGAGCGGCACTTCGGTTCCGAGCCAGGTGGTGCCGCGCTCGACGACGATCAGCGTGAGCAGGGCGGCCGTGGCAACCGGGACGCGCCGTCGGGCGATCGCGATCACGAACGCGACGGCGACGAGGACGACAGCGGGAATGAGAAGAGCTCCGGCGCCGGAGAACAGCAGTCCGAAGAAGCTGGCGTCGACGCCGGGCAACCCGATGCTCAGCGCGACGATCCACAGGATCAGTGCGACTGCGAGGAAGACCACCGATATGTCGATGCCGATGCTGCCCAGCGACATTCGTACGCGGGTGGCGACATCGGCAGGCCACGAACGTAGCGGTGGAAACGACCGTGCCCGCACGTACCAGTAGATGCTGCTGGCCGCGACGCCGAGAGTGCCGACGACGAGGATGCCCGTCGGATCCCATCGATATGACCACATCGCACCGATGGCCACGATCGTCGTAGCCGACATACTGAGCGTGACGACGGCAGCGGGCAGGAGTCTGCGGGGGACGTGTACCCACGTGGTGATCGCGGCGCCGGGCCCGACGAATACGAATGCTGCGACGAGCACGGCGCGCACAGGCGTCGGGAGTGGGATGAGCCCGAGGAGTCCGCACACCGCCGCGACGAGCGCGGCGTCGGCGAGCCGATACGTGACTCTTTGCGGGTCAACGGTGTCGGGAGCCGAGGGCGGCGATGGCGCGTTGTCGTTCGCGGTATGGGTCGGTGCGCTCGTTGTCATCGGATCGCACCGGAATCGTCGGCAGAGCGGTTATGTGCCGCATGCAGCGGGGTGGCCTGGCGACCTGCTCGCCGTCCGCGGGCGAGGGCCAACGGACCGCGCAGGACCGAGAACACCTCGACCCGACCGACCGACGCCGAGATGTCGACGATGACGTGGTCGGGTGGACGGCAGACACCGCCGTACGCAGCCGAAGCACGTGACACGGCACGGAAACGTTTGCGCAGCACGGAGAACGCGAGTCGACGGTGCGCGCTGTCGAACGCGATCTTGGTCAGTACCGCGCCGAGTCCAGCTCCGTAGCCGCGCGCTTGGGAGAGCAGAGCCTCGTTGTCGCTGCGGTGACGGTGCCACACGATTGCCGCTGGCTCGGACACCAGGCTGTACCCGGCCTGCAGTACACGCAGGAAGATGTCGAGATCCTCGCCGCCCATCGTCGTGGTTCCCGCGCCGAGAGCCTCGTCGAATCCGCCGAGGCGCACGATGCGATCCCGATCGACCGCGAAATTTGCTCCGGTGCCGTAGATCCCGACCTGATAGGGGAACAGCGGGACGTCGTCGGGCGGATCGAGCAGCGAGTAGCGTCGCGCGACGATGTTGTCGGCCCAGGAGACACGCCAGTCGAAGTACGCCTGTGCCGGCGTCCGCAACTCACCGCTCGGTACCAGTCCGCATACGCACGCGACGTCGTCAGCGCGCGCGAAACCCGCCAGCAGCCCTGTGATCCACCGCTGGTCGACGACGACGTCGTCGTCGGTGAACGCCACGATCTCGTGGGATGCGGCCAGCAGGCCGGTGTTTCGTGCTGCCGAGAGGCCGGGCGTCGGTTCTGTCACCAGCCGCACGCGGGGGTCGTCGCATTCGTCGACGACCCGCGCAGTTGCGTCTGTCGCAGGCGCGTTGTCGACGACGATGATCTCGAGGTCGGGATGGTCCAGCAGCGTCAGTGATGCCAACGCCGAACGCAGATGTTCGGGACGCTCTCGGGTGCACACGACGACCGACACCGGCCTGCTCGGCGCATCGCCGTTGTCGCGTGTCTCGTCGCACGGCGGGATGGTGACGGTGGCGAGCCCGTTC
>NZ_LZMO01000261.1:0-21619 GCF_001665715.1 Gordonia sp. 852002-10350_SCH5691597 | reverse complement strand
GTATAAGAGACAGGGTTGCTACCAGCCGAGGCCCTCGTTGATCAGAGCGTCGCGTCAGGACGAGTAGTCGTAGAAACCCTTGCCCGACTTCTTGCCGAGGTAGCCCGCCTCGACCATGCGCCGCAACAGGGGCGGCGGCGCGTAGTGGGGCTGGCGGAACTCGTCGTACAGCGATTCGGCGACGTCGAGAACGACGTCGAGTCCGACGGTGTCGCTGAGCGTCAACGGACCCATCGGGTGTCCGCAGCCGTTCACCATCCCGGTGTCGATGTCTTCCTTGGTGGCGTAGCCGCTCTCGTACATGCGGATGGCGTCGACCAGGTAGGGGATGAGCAAGGCGTTCACGACGAAGCCGCCGCGGTCGCCTGCCTGAATCGTCTTCTTACCGAGGTGATCTCGCGCGTACTCGGTGACGGTCGCCACTGCCTCTGGCGAGGTCGCCAAGCTGGAGATGATCTCCACGAGCGGCATGACCGGCACCGGATTGAAGAAGTGCACACCGACAACGCGACTCGGGTCTGCGACGTCCTTGGCGATACGGATGATCGGGATCGAAGACGTGTTGGTGGCGAGGATCGCGGTCGGAGCGGTGATCTTGTCGAGTTCGGCGAAGAAACCCACCTTGAGTGCCTCGATCTCGGGCAGGGCCTCGATGACGAGTTCGCGGTCGGCGAAGTCGGACACCGAGGTGGTCAGCGTCAGACGGGCCAACGCCTGCTCGGCATCGTCGGCGCTGATCTTCGACTTCGAGACCGCACGGTTGATCGACTTCTCGATGCGTGCGCGGGCCGCGTCAGCCGCAGCCTGGTCGCGCTCGAGAACGAGGACGTCGTCACCCGCGCGGATCGCGATCTCGGCGATACCGGCACCCATCGTGCCGCCGCCGACTACTCCGAGCTGTGTCATGGAGCTCCTCCAGATTGTGAAACGTGGTCGCAGGTCAGCCTACTGCGCAAGGGCCACACGAAATGAACCCGAGGTCGCGGCGGGGGTCCACCAACCCCCGATCAGGCTGTGAGCGCGGTGATCGCACTGTGCGGCAGCGCATAGGAATGATGCCCATCTCGTCCGGTCATGTCTTCGGCGCCCGCGAGCGCGTTGAGCACGGCTTCCTCGACCGCATACACCGTCGCCGCGTAGAGCGCGTCCATCCGATTCCACGGCATCACAGTCTGGGTGGTGAGGAGGACGTCGCTGTCCGATAGCGGAAATCCCGTCGTGGAGGAGCGATCATCTGCCGTCGAGAAGGCGAGGAACAGATCACCGGAGAACAGTGATCCGGTCGTACCGGTTCTGGCTAGTCCCATCGGGACTCTTCGCGCCATAGCGGTGCACTGTGCGGATGTTGTCGGAGCATCCGTAGCCACGATGACGATGACCGACCCGGCACCGCCCGGAACAGAGAGGTCGTGCTCCAACCACGGCTCCGTCTCCATCGGGTTGGGGACGTCGACCCGAGTTCCCACCGGTATTCCCGCAATGGTCAGTTCGCTGCGCGAGCCGAAGTTCGCCTGGACGAAAGCCCCAACGGTGAACTCGTGCGTCCCGATCTCGACGGCGCGTGACGCTGTGCCGCTGCCCCCCTTGAAGCCGTAACAGTTCATCCCGGTACCGCCACCCACGTTGCCTTCGGCTGGCGCCGCTGCCGAAGCGGAATCAAGTGCACCACGCACGGCGTTCGCCGTGACATGGCCGCCATTGATGTCGTTGAGGTAGCCGTCCCATGTCTCTGCGCACACCGGCAGCAGCCATTGTCTGCCCAGCACAGGATCTAAGCCGTTGATCCACTCGATCACTGCGGCATGGCACGTTCCAACGGCGTGCGTATTGGAGATCGTGATCGGCAGTGAGAGTTCTCCGACCTCGTTGATCCAGTGGGCACCCGTCATCTCTCCGTTTCCGTTCAGCGAGTAGAAGCCTGCCGAACATGGCCTACCCACACCGTTTCTGCCACGCGGGAGAAGTGCCGTCACTCCTGTGCGCACCGGCCCGCGGCCGACCTCGAGCGGGCCTGCCCCTTCGATGAGCGTGGTGTAGCCGACCTCGACGCCTGCAACGTCGGTGATCGCGTTCTTCGGTCCGGGTGTACCGGGAAGCGTGACCCCGAGATCGCGAATGCGTGGCCGACTCATGACGTCTCGTTTCGGTTCATCGGGGCACAGTCCGCTCCGACAATGTCGGGACAACCCGTTGCGGTACGCGCGTACGACGAGATCAATTGCACTGCACGGGAATAGGAGAGTGACGCATTTGCGGTGATTATGTGCAAGCCGTATCCGTCCTCGAGTGTCACCAGGTTCGCCGCGATGTCGACTGACGGCTCGGTCAGCGTGAAGTGCCCTTGGGCAACACCGACATCCAGAATTCCCATGTACAGGGCGACCTGTTTGTCGAAGAGCGCGGTGACCAAGATCGCGTGGTCATCGCGCAACCCGAGATGCGAATCGAGTTGATAGAGAGCAGATACCAATGCGTCGTCCCCTGATCGCGGGAGGCCCGCGGAGATCATCACTCGCAGCCGGTCGCGAGCATCTGCGAGTGACGAGACCTCGTGAAGGCGCGCCGCATAGAACCTGTCGCTTGCGAGCCTGTGCACTTCTTTCAGCAGCGTCTCGAAATCGGTGAAGTAGTAGTGAATGGTTCCTGTCGACACATCGGCGATGGCCGCGATGTCGGCGATACGGAGGGCCGCCAGACCGCGATCACGTATCGCGACGAGCGTCGCTGTAACTATCGCATCCCTCGCCGCGGCCTGGTCTTTGCGCCGAGCCATGACCCTCCTGTTTCACCAGTTAACTTCTGATTACGCGCCTTTCTACGCATTGACAGCATAAACACATAATTCTTTGATTGACCAGTCAAGAAATTTCCCGGTCACTTGAAGGAGCGCGCATGACCGACATCAACCCGCGCATCGCGCCGGCAGCAGGCGTCGCATACGAACAGCAACTCTCCCGGAGCCTCACGATGCGGGAGAACATCTTTATCACCCTGTCGTCGGTCACTCCGGCGTCGAGCGTGTTCATCATCGTTCCGGCCATCCTCTTGGCGGCAGGCGGCGCTTCGGTCCCGACAATGGCCATCGCCGCGGTAGCTGCCATCTTCGTGGGCATGTGTTACGCGGAGCTGGCAGCGACCTATCCGGTAACGGGTGGTGAATACACTTGGGCGGCAAGACTTCTGGGTCGTCCAGCGGGATTCGCATTGTTCTTGCTCACACTCGTCAGCGGTATCTTCATCATCGCGGTGATCGCGTTGGGTACAGGTGAATACCTCGGGGTTGCGTGGTCCGGGCTGTCCGGCAAGTGGATTGGGGTGGGGGTGATCGTCGTCACGACGGTCGTCGCCACGTTGAACATCCGGACCAATGCTTGGGTCACCGGACTCTTTCTCGTGATCGAGATAGCTGCCGTGACTGTGCTGGCGATACTGGGGTTTGCGCATGTGTCGCGCGGTCCGGGGGAGTTCGTCCACGCACAAACCATCGTCGACGGCTCACTGAGCCCTGTTGGATTCTCGGCCCTTGTCACGCTCGTACCGGTGGCGCTGTTCGCCTACAACGGATACGGAGCGGCCGTGTACTACGTCGAGGAAACGAAGAACGCCGGCAAGATGATTGGGCGGGTGATCATGGTCTGTCTCGCCGTTACCGTCGCCGTTGAGATCATCCCCCTGATGGCAGTGGTAGTCGGGGCACCATCGATGAAAGATCTTCTCTCGGCCGTGTCACCGATGAACTACTTTCTCATCGCACGCGGAGGGCCGACGCTCAACGTTGTCATCAGCGTCGGCATTGCGATCGCGATCATCAATGCGGTCATCGCGATCATTCTGCAGATCGCGCGACTGGTATTCGCATCGGCCCGCGATCGATCGTGGCCGAAGCCGGTCGACGACGTGCTCAGCCGCGTGCATCCTCGCCTGCACACACCCGTTGCCGCCACTGTGCTGGTTGGCTTGGTGGCGGCCGTCGCCGCCGCGTTCCTGCCACTCGACTGGCTCGTCAATGCAACCGGAGCAACGACGGTGGTGCTCTACCTGATGGTCGCGTGTGCGGCGCTACGTCTGCGACGCAGGGGAGCACCGACAAGCCGTGGCTACCGAATGCGCTTGTGGCCTCTGGCCCCGCTCGTCGTGATCGCGGTGTGCCTCTACGTCTGCTATCAGCTCATCACACCGGAGACATGGGTCCAATTGGCGATCGCGGTCGGCACGCTGGTCGTGGGTGCCCTGTACTACATCGCCTATCTCTACCCGCGTCGTGCCGATCGGTGGACTCTGCCCGACCCGATACACGAGGACGTGTGAGTGGCGTGCAGATTCAGATCATGTTCTTCCTGGTGAGCCAATGCATCACCGGCCATCCGACGAACACCGGCAGCCAACACGTCAGGACGCGATAGAGGAGGACTCCGGGAACGGCGACGGCAGACGGCACCCCGAAGGCGGCCAGTCCACCGATCAACGCGGCCTCCACCGCGCCGACGCCGCCGGGTGTCGGCGCCGCCGACGCCAGAGTCCCGCCGACCATCGTGACCACGGTCACCGTGATGAACGACACGGTGCCGCCGAAGGCGTGCACGCTCGCCCACAAAGCGAGCGCACCGCCGAGAGTTGTTGCCCCGCAACCGAGTGTGATGATGGCAAGACGCCGCGGCTCGCGCGCAACTGCTCGAAGATCCGCGAGCACCTCCCGCAGCTTCGGGCCGAGAGACGCGCCGAGCCAGTGTCGGAGTTTGGGAATGAACAAGAAGAGTCCCAGTGCCCCGAGCACGATGCCGGCCACCAGGTAGAGCACCGTGGCCGAGGGCACGAAATGCGAGAGGTCGGCCGACGTGCCCGCGACCGCGGTGAAGAACAGCAGCAGCACCACGTGCACGATCACCTGCACACTCTGCTGCAGCGCAACGGCGGTGGTTGCGCGCACCCCGCCGAGCCCAGCCTTCTGGAGAAACCGTGTACTGAGGGCGAGACCGCCCACACCCGCGGGCGTTGTCGTCGCGGCGAACGTGTTGGCGAATTGCATCACGGTCAGTCGCCACATGCTCGTCAACCCGTCTGCGCACGCCCACAACGCGGCCGCGGCGCCGACGTAGGTGAGCATCGACGCCGCGAGGCCCAGCAGCGCCCACCACCAGTCGAGAGTGCGCAGCTCACTGAAGAACGTTGGGACCGTGCTGATGAACGGATAGGCGACGTAGACCAGGGCGACGAGCAGGACGAGCTGGATGATCTGCGATCGGCTGAATCGCGTGATGGTCTCGGCGCGGATCTCGTCGGCACCCGTCTGCGACCGGATTTCCTCACGCGCCGACGACATCGCGCCTTTGCTGTCGGCCACGGCATCCCGGATCCGCCTCGGCAGGGCCGACGCGCTGAGTCGGCGGGACGCGATGAGTACGGCGTCGGCGCCGAATGCGTTGATGGCCGCGGTGACCGCGGCATGAGAGCCGTACAGATCGGTCGTGGTCACGAGAAGTTGGGCTATGTCGGACTGCAACTGGACATCGGAGGCCCCGAACTCGGCGAAGTGGAATCCGCCGAATCTGATGGCTCCGTCGATGACCGTGATCTGCGGGCCACGCAGATCCCCGTGTGAGATCGCCGCCGAGTGCAGCGCGTGCAGAGCTCCCCAGACCTCGGCGACCGGAACGTCGTCGCTGCACGCGTTCAGCGGCACGCCCATAGGTGGGGTCCCTGCGAACATCGTCCAGTCGCGATCGAGCAGAGCCACCGCCAGCGTGGAGCTGTTGGACAATCCGAGCCCGTCGACGGTCAACGTCATGAGACCCCGGTGTTCGACCATGCGATGCACGGAAAGCTGAAGTGGTGCTGCCTCTTCCGACCGTAAGCGGATCTTTCGCCAGAACTCGCGCAACAGTCCGGCGCTTCGCTGATTGGGTCCGTAGAGGTCGACGATGACGTCACGGTCCGCGGTTGCGACGAGTTCCAGGGGTCCGCGGCTCGCGGGTCGGATCACGCGCATCGAGGTCACCGACACCCCGCGACGGGCGAGCATCCGTGCCGCGTCCTCCAGGGGCACGACCAGCGCGGGCGTTCCCGCCACCCATACGACCAGCGCACCGACAAACCAGCCGGTGGCCAGCCCCAGCACGGCTCGAGCAGGAACGACCGCACTGACTACCAGGTGGATGGGAACGAACGCCAGCAACAGGATCCACCACCATCGACGCCACCGTGCGGGCA
This sequence comes from Gordonia sp. 852002-10350_SCH5691597, assembly GCF_001665715.1. Lineage (NCBI taxonomy): Bacteria > Bacillati > Actinomycetota > Actinomycetes > Mycobacteriales > Gordoniaceae > Gordonia > Gordonia sp. 852002-10350_SCH5691597. Next base: position 15,412 of record NZ_LZMO01000261.1, on the reverse strand, counting down.
GCCAGGGTCCCGACACGGTCAAGACGGCCGCGAGCATCGCAATCCATCGAGGGTCGTCGAGGAACTGCGACAACAGTGAGTCCAGTCGTTCGCCTCGATCGAAATGCCAGGCGGGCGCGGCGATACCGTTCTCGCTGACCGAGAGTGCGAGGAAGCTGATCGCCGCCGCCGTCGCGTATGCCCACAACAGGCGCCACTGCCGCGCCGCCAGGAGACCGACCAGGATCATGAACGGCAGAGCGAGAATGGCAATGCCGTACGCGAGGTAGACCAGGCCTGCCTGCGTCGGGGTGAGGACGCCGACGATGTCGGAGATGGACTTCTCCAGTGCCACCCAGTCACCTCGGGTGATGAGCGAACTCACGACCACGACGATCAGCACAATCGCCGACACGACCAGCCGGAAGATGTCCGACGTGCGTCGGATCAGTGGCTGCAAGAGATCGCCGGTGACCGTGATCTCGCGTCCGTCCACATCCATCGGCTGTTCGTGTCTTCCCACAGTCCAGGTGCGCCGACGATCTGCCGGGCGTAGTAGACCCCAACATATCGGCACGACCCCCGACAACCCGGGAGGTGAGGGCCTAGCGGGAAGCCGTCCGTGTTCTTTCCGACACCACACGGCCGAGAGCCACGAGATCGGCATCGGCATGCGACTGGCGGACGTAGACCTGGAGGTCGGCGACCGCCTGGGCATGCTCGGCGTCGTGCACGAGCGGCCCCGGACCCAGTGCCCGGTTCACCCGGTCGATCACCGCACCAGCGACCTGTTCCACCGACCAGCGCACGATCAGTGCTCGTCGGCGGGCGAGTTCGGCATCGTACGGAGCGCCGTCGACGGCGCGCGCGGTGTCGTCGAGGAGCGCGACGGCTCCAGCGAGATGAGCCTCGACCGCGCCGAGATGCATCAGCAGAATGTCCGATGGCGCTCGCGTGGTGTCCGCCACAGCGGCATAGAGCACGTCGGCAACTTTGTGTGCGCCACCCGCCCAGCATGCGGCCACACCGATGCCGCCATGCCAGAAACCGGGCCGATCGAGGTAGGCGCCGGGCGTGCCGATCGGTTCGGCGGCAACGTCGTCGAGGATCACCGTGCCCGTCTCTGTCCGGTCCATACCCCTGGTGGTCCAGTCGGTGAGCTCCCGACGCACACCCGGGGCGTCGAGTGCGACGGCGAACAGTCGGCGTGCCGTGACATCGTCGACATCGGCGGTGATCAGCGCGTGGGTACACGAGACGACACCGGAGCACCATGGCTTGGCTCCCGAGAGCGTCCAGCCGCCGTCGGCGCCACATACGGCGGTCACGCGCGGCTGTGGGGGCTCGGCTGCCCACACGCCCCAGAATTGCTCCGGTGCCGTCCCGCGCCCGGTCAGTTCGTGCAGGATCGCGTCGGCATCGAGGTGTGCCTCCGCGAGCCGTCCCACGGCGATGTCGACGTGGCACAGATCCCGCAGCGTCTGCCACCGTGTCCCGGTGGCGCCCCCGCCCGGATACGGGATAGCAGGGGCACCCTCGAGGATGCGCCGTGCTCGTTGTGCTGCGGTCCCTGTCACGCGGGCCTCTCGGCAGTGGCGGGAACGGCCAGCGCACGCAGATGCGCCGCGAAACCGTGTGCCGCCCGCCCCTGTGCGCGGGTCGAGGTCACCACGGGAGCGTACGCAGACGCCACGACCCGCGCCCCCAGGGCTCGCGCGCGAGACACCAGATCGACGTCCTCTCCATGTGCGAGGGGAGCGAACCCGCCCACCGCGTGATAGGTCGCGGCACGCATCCCGAGGTTCGCGCCGTGGATGTGGCCATGCCCCTCCTCCTGGCTGTATCCGTCGAGGTATCGCTGTTCGACGTCGGGTGCCCACGCAGTGAAGTCGTCGGGCGTGACGGTCCCGAGATAACAATCGACCCCCCGATCTCCGAAATCGAGTTGCTGTTCGAGCCAGTTCGGCGGCACTCGGCTATCCGCATCGGTACTGGCGAACCAGGTTTGTGCCGAGTCGACGGCGGATTCGTTTCCGTATCTTGCGAAACCCTCACGCCGGGCTGCGCCGACCGAGGCGAACGCGCAGGAGATCACGTCGACGCCCAGCGGCACTCGCCGCGCCGTCGCGTCCGTGCATGCATCGAGAACGACGGTCACCTCCACCGAGCGCGTCGTGTTGCCGGCCGCGGTGAGCACGCTCGACAGACAGTCGTGGAGCAGGTCTTCCTCGTTGTGGGCGGGAACCACCACGACAACCCGGTTGATCGTCGCCGGTGACGACACGTCGGGTCCGCGCGTCTGCGCCGGTGAAGCAGAGAAAACTGATGCACGCACGGTGAGGCCCCCGGGAGAGGTCGGACGATCGCGGTGCCCAGTGGCTCAAGGCGTTCTCCCCAGTCTAGCCGGACAGTCGCACGACGCCGGGTTCGAGTCAGGCGGCTCGCTCCATCTCGAGGAGCGCCGACTTCACCTCCACCCCGCCGAGGTATCCGCCCAGTGTCCCGTCCGTGCGCAGGACGCGGTGGCACGGCACGACGACGGGTAGGGGATTGGTCGCACACGCTGTGCCGACGGCGCGCACCGCCTTCGGGTTGCCGACCTGGTGAGCGAGTTGGGCATAGGTCACGGTGTGCCCGTACCCGATGGTCGGCAGGGACCGCTGGACCTGCTGTCTGAATCCCGACGAGAGTCGATAGTCGAGAGGCAGCGAAAACTCGTGTCGGGTTCCGCCGAAGTACTCACCGAGCTGAGTGGCCGCATCGTCGAGCATCGTTGGTGCGCACAGTATTCGAGAGCTCACTCGCCGTGCCAGGTCGTCGAGAACGGCGTCGAATCCCTCCCTCTCGAAAGCGACCCGGACCAATCCCGCAGTGGTTGCGGCCAGCAGGAGTCGTCCGATCTCGGTGTCGACGACACGGTAACCGACGTCGACGATATCCTGTTGCAGCGCAGAGGATTCCAGCCGCGAATGCAGATCGTCGAGGTCGCGTTCCGCGATGGGGAGGTCGGCTACCGCGGCGTGCCGGTTCTGGATGTCGTCATTCATGGTCGTGCAGTCCTCGTGGGTTGTCGGGTTCGGCAAGTGTCCGCCGCAATGTCTTCATCCCGTCGGCAGCGGCACGTCGAACCGCGTCGGGGGTGCTGTTCAGCAAAAGTGCGGTCTCGGTGTGCGGGAGACCGCCGACGTAGTGGTAGGCGATGGCGAGTCGCTGACGGTCGGGGAGACGGGCCACGGCATCCCAGACGCCGAAGTGGTCGACAGCGTCTACGTGGTGGTCGCCGGCTTCTGGGATCGTCGCGGTCGGTACCGCCCGACGGTTGCGGCCACGAAGAACATCGACGACCTTGCGCTGGGCGACACGCACCAGCCAGGCTTCGACGTTGGTGCCGTCGGCGAGGTCGGGCCACGCGCGCAGAGCGGCGAGGAAGGTCTCCGACCAGGCATCGTCGGCGTCCGCGCCGGCACCAAGCGCCGCCCGGCACACCCGCAGCACCGTGGCGCCGTGGACCGATACCGCTCTCTCAAAAGGTTCATTCATGGCCATCACACGGTAGACGCACGAGGACATCGGAATGTGAGATCACGTTCTGCCCCGTCCTCAGAACCGGTCGACGTCGTCCGGAGAATTCAGCTGCTTGTCGAACGACACGTCGATCTCCTCGAATCCCTTGCTGCGCTGTGCCTGCGCCTGCGCTGTGTAGGCCGCCTCGTCACCTGGCGTCAAGACGACGTTGTCGGTGAACGGCGTGAGGACCGATCGTGGATAGAGCTTGTCGACACGCACGGCATTGCTTTCGAGGCAGAAAATGACCAGGACCGCTGCCACATACAGAAAGGCGAGCAGGCCGAGCACCACGGCGAAGACCCCATTGGTCGCGCTCGACCTGACGATCACCCGTTGCACGTAGACGCTGCCGAACGTCTGGAGCGCCTGCCAACACAGTGCGGCAGCGATCGCGCCGGGCAACACATCACGCACACTGACCGGGCGGGCCGTGCCGATGACGAACGCAATGGTGAACACGATGGTGTACAGAAGAACGGACGCCACGATGGCGAGCGGCCTACCCACGGATCCGAGGTCGATGGCAGCGATCACACCGTTCAGCACCGTCAGCCCGATGATCGACCCGCCGATGGTGAGCAACAGGCCCGCACCTTTGACGCGTGCCTGGATCGGGTTGGGACGCTCGTTACGTGGCACGTTCCAGATGATGTTCATCGCGTTCTGGATGGCTACCGCGACTCCGAGACCACCGTAGATCGCACCGACAGCACCGATGGTCACCGCGAGGCCACTGCCACCGATCGTGCCGGTGTCACGGAGTTGCGAGCCGATCACGGGAATCTGCGACAGCGCCGAATCGAGGATGCGATTCTCGAGCTCCGGATTATTGTGCAGCACGATCCCGAGAATCGAGGTGAAGACCAGAAGCAACGGGAACAGTGAGACGAATCCGTAGTACGCGATGAGCGCCGCGAGATAGCCACCCTGGTCGTCGAAGAACTTGTAGACGACTCCGAGCGGATAGCCAGTTGCGGGGTGCTTACGTTGAAAAGCGTCGATGCGCTCAGAAAAGGACATTCACGCGCCTTCCCGTCACCCCATCCCCAGGCGACGATCGGCGTAAGTCGCTGGTCACTCTCGTGTCCAAGTCTATTGGCGAATCCGTGCCATCGGGCTGCGACTCGCCGCAGTCCCACTGCCACGCAAGCGGCTCTCACCCCGGGACGAAGTGAGAGCCGCTTGCGATTGTCGGTTGCTGATGTCAGCTGTCGAGCACTACTGCGCAGGAACGACCTTGCCGTTGACGGTGACCTCTACTTTGTCCGTCGACGCTGTCCAGGTGATCTTCCCGTGTTCGAATGTCGACGTCTTCACGCCGTTCTCGTCGGTCTCGTCGCTGGTCGCCGTTCCGAGCGGACCCTGCGAACCGCCCTTCCCGTCAGCCGACGGATTGCCCTCGGCGTCACGCTTCACATTCCAGGCATCGCGGATCTTGCCCCATGTGATGTATGCAGGCGTCGACTCCTCGCTGTTCTTCGCGGTGATGACGCCACCGGCGAACTGCTGGAACACCACGCCGTTCTCGCCGGTCCCCGATGCTTGAGCGCCAGTGCTCGGTGCCCCGAGATCTGTTTTCTGTTGCTCGGTGGCGGCGTTGTACTTGGCCGCGATCGGGCCGGTCAACTTGACAGTGCTGCCGTCGGCCGCCTTCAGCTCAACCGATGCACCAGCAGCCGCCGCCGACCCCGACATACCGGCCATGCCCTCCATGCCGGATGTTCCTTCGGCAGCCGACGACGGCGACGATGCCGCCGAATTCGAATCGTTGTCGTCACTGCAACCGGCAGCGATGAGTGTCACTGCCGATGCCGCCGCCACAAGGCCCGCGATGCGACGAGTGCTCTGCTTCATTGGTTCCCCTTCGTTTCTGACTCTGGGTGCACGCTCCGACAAGAACGCCGTAGCGACGGTAAACACAGTCACAGGAACGAAACGAACGCAATGCGCGGAACGGTGCAGTGTTGCAATGTTCCGTCGCAGAAGCCGACATTTCAGACGCAGATCGTGTCCTGATTGTGAGTTCGACTGGTTCCACATGGTGTATCCGTGCACGGGAATATGCCGGGCAAAGGTGCCGTTGAACATCTCGACGGTGTTGGATTCACTGCCCCGGGTCCCACCCTTCACCGCTTCGAGCGGACTATTTGCCGAGAGGCGCATTGACCGGCACCGTCATTCGCAGAAACCGCCGACCCCGATAGGTCGGCGGTTTCTGCTGTCCTACAACAATTCATCTTGATCGCGGGCCCAAAACGGGTTCGGGCGACTAGCGTCGATATTGTTCGAGCTCGATCCGATACGAGCCATTTGGCTCGATGACATGAGGTGAGACGCGCGTGTATCGAAGTAATGGGAATTTCGAAGCGTTTGGTCGGCCAGAAAAGCCGGCGGGGATCGATGGAAAGACAGCCCATTTCGTCGGGTCCGGATTGGCGTCTCTCGCGGGAGCGACCTTCCTCATTCGCGACGCGCAGTTGCCGGGCGACAAGATCACCATCTACGAGGAGCTGGGGCTGCCCGGTGGCAGCATGGACGGAATCCTCGACGAGCACAAGGGTTTCATCATCCGAGGTGGTCGCGAAATGGAAGCTCACTTCGAGACGCTCTGGGACCTGTTCAAATCGATACCCTCCCTCAGCGTCGAGAACGCATCCGTGCTCGACGAGATGTACTGGATCCACAAGATCAATCCCAGTTCGAATCCTGCACGGGCGATTCACGACAAGGGCGCGAAGATCGACCACATGACCGATCTCACCCTCACCCGTGGAGCGGCAGAAGAACTGATGAAGCTCGTTCTGACGCGCGAGGAAGACCTGCAGGACAAGCGGATCGACGAGGTCTTCGGCAAGGAGTTCTTCGAGTCTCACTTCTGGCTGTACTGGGCGACGATGTTCGCGTTCGAACCCTGGGCCAGCGCACTGGAGATGCGACGGTACACCTTGCGCTTCATTCACCACATCTCGACACTGTCGGATCTCACGTCACTCCGCTTCACCCGATACAACCAGTACGAATCACTGATCAAGCCGTTGGTTGCTTATCTCGAGGGTCATGGTGTCACATTCGTCTACAACACCCAGGTCGACAACATCGACCTCGACAGCACCGGGTCGTCCAAGCAGGCCAAACGAATCCACCTGACCGAAAACGGCGAATCCAAGACCGTCGATCTCACCGAGAACGACCTTGTCTTCGTGACCAATGGCTCGATCACCGAGTCGTCGACCTATGGCGACAACGACACCCCCGCACCTGTCGTCACCGATGACGGTGGCGCGTGGTCGCTGTGGAAAAACCTTGCCGGCCAGGATGCGTCACTGGGTAAGCCCGAGAAGTTCTGCGAGAACATCCCCGACGCCAACTGGAGTATCTCGGCCACCGTCACGCTGACCGACGACAAGATCTGGCCATACATCGAGAAGATCACGGGACGTGATCCACGGGACGGGGAAATCGTCACAGGCGGCCCCTGCACCATCGCCGACTCGAGTTGGCTCTACGGATTCACCGTGAGCCGCCAACCCCATTTCGCAGCGCAGGATCCCCAGAAGGAACTGGTGGTCTGGCTCTACGGGCTCTTCTCGGACAAGCCCGGCGACTATGTGAAGAAGACGATCCGAGAATGCACGGGTGCAGAGTTGTGTGCCGAGTGGCTCTACCACATGGGAGTACCGAGCGACCAGATCGATGGCCTTGCTCGCGATTCGGCGTCGACGGTGCCCTGCAACATGCCCTACATCACGTCGTACTTCATGCCGCGGGCACTCGGCGACCGCCCGCTGGTGGTGCCGAAGGACTATTCGAACCTCGCGTTCATCGGCAACTTCGCGGAAACCGAGCGTGACACGGTCTTCACCACCGAGTATTCGGTCCGCACGGCGATGGAGGCCGTGTACACACTGCTCGGCGTCGATCGCGGAGTCCCCGAGGTGTTCGACTCGTCCTTCGACATCCGAGTGCTGCTCTCGTCGATCTACTACCTGAACGACCGAAAGTCGTTGACCGAGATCAAGTTCCCGTTCATCGAGAAGCTGATCGGAAAAGCGGCCCTGAAGAAGATCGAGGGCACTTACATCGAAGAGCTTTTGCAGGACGCCAAGCTGATCTGAGCGGTCCCGGCCTCGGGCTCCAGACGCGGCCAGAACTGGCAGACGCGGTCGGTGTACCGGCCGCGTCTGCCAGCACAGGCAGCGTTCAAGCATGTGCACCCCTTTCCCAGGCGGAGCTCCTCGACGAACTCCGGTCACTGATCGGTAGCGTCGACGTGGAAGAAGCCCGCAACTCCACGAAAGACGGTGCCCATGGCCGACGTCGACGTCAGTATCGACTCTGAACTCTCTCCCGAGCACGCATGGAGCCTGGCGTCCGACCTGTCGCGCTTTCCCGAATGGATGACGATCTTCGGCGGTTGGCGCAGTGAACTGCCCGACGAGATCACCGAGGGAACCGAGATCTCCTCACTCATCAAGGTGAAGGGCTTCCGCAACGTCATTCACTGGACGGTCACCGAATACGATGCGCCTCATACGATTTCGTTGACCGGTCACGGTCACGGAGGTGTGCGCATAGCCCTGCGGATGACCGTGTCGGAGACCGACGTGGGCTCACGCTTCCATCTCCACGCCACCCTCGACGGCGGCCTGCTGAGCGGCCCGATCGGTCGGTTCGTCGCCAAGATCATCACCTCCGACGTACGACGCTCCATCGAGAACCTCGCGGCGCTGCGCTAGCGGTCGTCGACCTTGCCGGGTCCGATAAGTGCGTTATTTCTGTCTGGCGATAGGGTCGCTGCAGATGTGCTCGGGCCACGTGTTGTCAACCCGACATCGTGAACCGGGACGATCCACGATGTCGCGGGAGTCCACACCGGCCCGGTCACGCCGAGCGCAGGAAAGGTGTTGGCGACATGTCGAAGATCGATGAGACGGTGCAGGACCTCTACGACGAGGTGGTGGCCCGCAATCCGGGCGAAGTCGAGTTCCATCAGGCGGTACGCGAGGTGTTCGACAGCCTGGGGCCGGTGTTGGCCAAGCACCCGCACTACGCGGACACCGGGATCATCGAGCGCCTCTGCGAACCAGAACGACAGATCATCTTCCGCGTGCCCTGGGTCGACGACGCTGGGCGCGTGCGGATCAACCGTGGGTTCCGCGTCGAGTTCAACTCAGCGCTCGGACCGTACAAGGGTGGCCTGCGTTTCCACCCGAGCGTCTACCTCGGAGTGATCAAGTTCCTCGGTTTCGAGCAGATCTTCAAGAACGCGCTCACCGGCCTCCCCATCGGCGGAGGCAAGGGCGGCTCGGATTTCGATCCCAAGGGTCGATCCGACGGCGAGATCATGCGGTTCTGCCAGTCATTCATGACCGAGCTGTACCGCCACATCGGCGAGCACACCGATGTCCCGGCGGGTGATATCGGCGTCGGCGGTCGGGAAATCGGCTACCTCTTCGGGCAATACAAGCGCATCACCAACCGCTACGAGTCCGGCGTACTCACCGGAAAAGGATTGTCGTGGGGCGGCTCGCAGGTGCGGACCGAGGCCACCGGCTATGGCGTCGTCTTCTTCGCGCGCGAGATGCTCAACGCCAGGGGACAAGACCTCGACGGCAAGCGCGTCGTCGTCTCCGGCTCCGGCAACGTCGCGTTGTATGCGATCGACAAGGTCCACCAGCTCGGCGGCCGGGTTGTGGCCTGCTCGGATTCCGGTGGCTACGTCGTCGATGAGGACGGTATCGACCTCGAGCTCCTCAAGGAGATCAAGGGTGTTCATCGCGGGCGTGTCACCGACTACGCCGAGAAGCGCGGTGCACCAGCACATTTCGTGTCTTCCGCCTCGATCTGGGATGTGCCGACAGACATCGCGATTCCCTGCGCCACCCAGAACGAACTGAACGCCGACGACGCCACGAACCTCATCGCGCATGGCTGCACCGTCGTCGCCGAAGGCGCCAACATGCCGTCCACCCCGGAGGCGATCAAGGCCTTCGCGTCGTCGGATGTGCTGTTCGCTCCCGGTAAGGCCGCCAACGCCGGCGGCGTCGCGACAAGCGCACTCGAGATGCAGCAGAACGCTTCTCGCGACTCGTGGAGCTTCGAGCACACCGAACTACGACTGGCCCAGATCATGCGAGGCATCCATGAGAACTGCCTGCGGACAGCCGACGAGTACGGGGCGCCCGGCGACTACGTGCTCGGCGCAAACATCGCGGGGTTCACCCACGTCGCCGACGCGATGCTCGCGCTCGGGGTGATCTGACGCGCCGCGTCATTGCCGCACACCCGGCTGATCGTTGAGCCCTCAGCTGACCGTCCGCCACCGTTGCTGTTTCGCCGACATGGTTGCCAAGCGTCGGCGGCTTCGGCACGGTGGAGGTATGAGCGAACACACGAGTGTCACGGTAAACGAGTCATCGATGCACCGGCCGACCAGGTCTTCGACGTGCTCAGCAATCCTCGGCGACACCCAGAACTCGACGGTTCGGGATTCGTCCGCAGCGTCGACCATGCCGATCGGATTCAGGAGGTCGGCGACGTATTCACCATGAACATGGAGGGTGCGCACATGGGCGGGGAGTACAAGACCGACAACCACGTCACCGGTTACGCGAAGGACAAACTGCTCGCATGGCAGACCGCGCCGGCCGGCACCGAGCCTCCCGGCTGGGAATGGGTGTGGGAGCTCGAAGCCCAGGGGCCCGACAAGACGCTCGTGCGTCACACCTACGACTGGTCGAAGGTCACCGACAAGGACCTGCTGAAAAAGGTGAGCTTCCCGCTCGTCACCGAGGAGCAGCTCGAAGACACGCTGGGCAGGTTGGCAGCCGCGGTCAGCAGCTGAGAACCGGCGGCGCCATCATCGATGAGTTCCGCGCACGCGCGTGGTCAGTCGTAGGGTGACTGCGATCAGCGGTCGCTGACGACGAGGACTAGGGAGTTTCACGATGGCACGCAAGGCGCAGGTACGGGTCGACCTGATGAACGTTTCGCTCGACGGCTACGCCGCGGGCGATCACATCACGCTGGACGAGCCGATCGGCGGTGCGGGTGAACTGTTCGGCAATTTCGACGGACGTGTGATTGCTGGAGTCCAGAATGCGGATGCACCGATCAGCGCGGACCGCGTCTTCTCCAGCGTGTGGGGTCAGGGTGTCGGCGTGGAGATCATGGGCCGCGGCAAGTTCGGGCCGCAGCAGGGCGAGTGGCCCGACGACGGGTGGCGCGGCTGGTGGGAAGACGAACCCCCGTTTCAGACTCCGGTGATCGTGTTGACCCACTACGAGCGCGAACCCATCACATTCGACAATGGAACCGTCTTCCATTTCGTCGACGCCTCGCCCGCGAAAGCGCTCGAACTCGCACTCGACCTCGCAGACGGGCTCGACGTGCGCATCGGCGGCGGACCGTCGACCGTGAATCAGTTCCTTCGCGACGATCTCGTCGACTTCATGCATCTCTCCATCAACCCCATCGTGCTCGGCGGGGGAGTGTCGTTGTGGTCAGGCCTGGGCGGGATTCACACACGCTTCGACATCGAGTCTGTGCCGACGTCGACCGGGCTGATCCATCAGTTCTGGAACCGTAAGTAGCGACGAGAAATCGCAAGCACGTCCCGATCACGTTTTTTGCTGGATACACTCATTCGGTCAGCGTCAACGGCCTCTGGGATACGGGCTATGCGAGTGAAATGGGCAGCAACGCGCGCGTTGGTCGTCGTCGCGTCGATCGCCCTGTTCGTCGGTTCGATTCTGGTCGGGTCTTCGGCAGCCCGTGCCGATGTGATCGCGCCCGCCGCTGGCTACGGCTTCGCCCAGGGCGCCCCGCACTTGACCATGAGTGCGGCGGATCTGAATCGGGAACTCGATGCTGTATCGAAGACGAACGGCCAGTGGTTGCGCGTACTCGTCAACTGGTCGGCGATCGAGAGCACGAAGGGCACGTACAACTGGGCCGCGACGGACCGGGTGATCGAGGCGGCACGTGCTCACAAGCTGAAGGTGCTGTCGTTGGTGTTGTCGACTCCGGCATGGGCACGACGCGGGGGCGCGTTGGCGTGGATGTACGCACCCCCGTCAAACCCCGCGAGCATTGCCCCGTTCCTGAAGGCTTTCATCAACCGCTACCCCGACGTGAGACGTCACGAGATCTGGAACGAGCCGAACCTGCCGACCTTCTGGGGCTTGTATCCGGCGAATCCCACCGAGTACACAGCGTTGCTGAAGGCGTCGTATACCGCGATCAAAGAGGTACAGCCGTCGTCGACTGTCGTTGCCGCGGGGATGAGTCCTGGCGCCGGGGCCGTCGACTTTGTCACCAAGATGTACGCCGCGGGTGCCAAGAACTACTTCGACGCCACTGCCATGCACCCTTACGTGTTCCCAAAGGGCATAGCCTCAAAGCCCAACGGCTGGAGCGAGACTCAGCAAATCCGCGCGGTGATGACGTCGAATGGCGACGACGGCAAGAAGATCTGGCTGACGGAGATGGGTGCTCCGACCCGACCGGCCGCGGGGACATCGGGCTCCAGCAACCTGGGTCTTGGCTCACTGGGATTCGGGGCAACCGACATGGTGACCCAGCAGGAGCAGGCGACGCAGATCGTTGACGTTCTGCGGGCGGCCGGACAGTCGGGCTGCTGCGGCCCCGCGTTCATCTACTCGGTTCGGGACCAGGGAACGTCGTCGAACAATCGGGAAGACAACTTCGGTGCACTGCTCACCAACAACTGGCAGCCAAAGATCATGGCGACGGTGTTGGCGAAATAGGTCCGATACCCCTCGGTTGGTCGCACCAGGCCTGCTCGGCTTCCCGTTTTCAGTCATTTCTGAACCGTCTTCGAAAGCCGACCTGGCCTTTTACAGTCAGGCACCTCCGAGATTGACTGAAAACGGGAGAGGTCTGGAACGTTTGCGGACGGAGGCCGGGTTGGCCCGCCGTGTCAGGCGTAGCCGCTGAAGTCGGTGGCTGAGTTGCCTACCGCTGACGTCGACGATCCGTACTCGCCGATATACGCGGCTTCCTAGCGCGGCCAGTCGAGGAAGCGGTCGCCTGCGTTGTCGCGATACCGCCCCGGTAGAGCCGTTCTTGGTGAGCCACCACGATCCTCGTGCAGCGTTGACGGCGGCTCGTGCGGCTCGACGACCGCGATCGACATCCACGGGATTCAAGGCAGGTTGTGCCTTGTCGGAGAAGATCGAGCGCTTGGGAGTGCGTGCCATGAGACCTGCCCCCCTCGTCTGGTCCGGGGCTCAACTCTTGTAGGTTGGTGGGGCCTTGAAAAGTGTTGCGGCGGTTGTTTGAACGAGCGTCGCGGTGCTCTTGTGTGAACGGCGCATCACCACCGGCGCGTCGAACACTTTCTGGCGCAGTCGATGCACTGGCGTGCGGCGGGCAAAACGTCGAGCCGTTCGGGATCGATCTGCTCGCCGCACGTCTCACATCGTCCGTACGAGCCACGCTCGACCCGCTCGACTGCGGAATCGATCTCGACCAGCCGGTCGCGCGAACGCTGGAGTTGAGCGACGAGGTGTCCGCGCTCAACGGCGAGCGTCGATCCCTCCGGGTCGTGCTCGTCGTCGGACGCTTCGTCGGAGGTCGCCTCGAGCACCGCGGCCAGCCGTGTAGACAGCGACTCGATCAACTCCACCGTTCTATTGCGCTCCGCCACGAGCGTGTCGATGGACTGGTTCTGCGAGGTCATGTCAGCAAGATTCTACGCTGGGGATCTGCCACGTCCGAGGCGCGAACGGGCACCAACATCCTCGCCGAGTAAACATCCCCGTGAGCACAACGGGTGCCAGCGACGCACGAACATGAAAGCTTGACTTCCCATGACCACTTCTTTGACGCCGGATCGTCCCGCACAGGTCGACGACCGTCCCACCAGTTCCGACCCCGCCACGTTCGACGACGTGTACGCGACGATCGCCGCCGGGGCGGTGGAGCGGGAGCGTTCACGTACTCTGGCGCATTCCGAGGTAGCGCTGCTGTGGGAGCGTCGCTTCGGTGCGTTGCGACTGCCGGTCGACCGTGGAGGAGCAGGCGCCTCGGTGCGAGACCTCTTTTCGGAGCTGATCGCGCTTGCCGCTGCGGATTCGAACATCACCCAGGCATTGCGTGTGCACTTCGCCTTCGTCGAGGATCAGCTGATCGCAGGCGACGACAGACGCATTGCCGCGATCGCGGACGGCATCCTTGTCGGGAATGCGATCACTGAACCTGGATCCGGTGCCATCGGCGGCTACCACACCCGGCTAACGCGGTCAGCTGACGAATGGCGTCTGAACGGGGAGAAGTTCTACAGCACGGGATCGTTGTACGCCGATCACATTCTGGTCGCCGCCGATCGCGACGGTGAACGGGTCAGCGTTCTCGTCCCCTCCACACGCGAGGGTGTCGAGCGGATCGACGACTGGCGCGGCTTCGGCCAGCGTCTCACCGCGAGCGGGACAACGCTGTTCACCGACGTCGTCGTCCACGACGACGAGATACTGGGTCCTGGTTACGGAACTGCAGGACCCACCTATGCGACGGCTTACCTGCAACTGTTCCAGCTAGCAGGTCTGGCGGGCATCGCGCAACGCGCCACCGACGACCTCGTTCAGTGGGTGTCGGCGCGGGAGCGAACGTTCACTCATTCGGTTGCCGACCGCCAGCGCGACGACCCCTTGGTCCAGGAGATCGTCGGACACCTTTCTGCCACAGCGTTTTCCGCTCGATCAAGTGTCTTGGCGGTAGCCGACCTGCTTGATGATCTCCTCGCCACCGACCCCGAGAACGCCGAGGCGATCACCCGCGTCGAGCTCGCCGCGGGCCGGGCGCAAGCCTCTGTCGCTGCGCAGGTGCTGGCAGCGACGAATGAGCTCTTCGAGGTCGGCGGGGCATCGATCGTCGCCGAAGAGACTGCGCTGGACAGGCATTGGCGCAACGCTCGTGTACTCGCCGTGCACAATCCGATCAATCAGAAACTGCGCGCAATCGGCGATCATCTGCTCAACGGCACCGACCTCCCATACGCGTGGAGCGCTGGCGTACGCAACAGCGCTGCACCAACAGGGCAGTGAGACCGAGAACACATGCTCCGACTACCGAGGCCGATAACGCTGGCGCGGCCGCCGCGCATACCGGCCGAGCCCGACGACGAGGAATTCCTCGCGCCCCGGCGGCTGGAAACGCCGATTCGACGCAGCACGAGGTCGGTGCCGAACTCACGCGTTGGCGGGGGGCAGCTCACCGAATCGGAAGAACGAATCCCACAGTCCCACATAGGTTGACGAGACAGGACCACCGGTCGGGAACGCGTTGGCGTCGCCGGGATTTGTCCAGCGATAGGTGACGGTCACGCTGATCGGCGTCGAACCCGTGACCGATACGAATCCCGTGGGTTTCCATGCGGAGCCGAGGTACTTCCCAGGACGAAACAGCAAGACCGCAACCGGCGAGGACCCCGTGCCCCCCGAGGTCTCGAATTGCGCCCACATGAGGAGCGGACACCAGGGGGTGCGGGCACTCGACTTCGAACTCAGAACCCAGTGCAGATCTTTGCGCCCGAGGGGCGGGCCGATCTGACGAAGTCCACGCTGAACCTCTGACGACGCAGCAGAAAGACACGCTCCACCGCCAGATGTGCCTGCCTGGTGTGCACCTGCCGGCGCCGCTACAGCCGGTGCCGCGGCTGCCGTTGCCAGGATTGCCGACGCTGCCAGCGCGCTCAGCATGCTTGTTATACGACGAGACATGGCGCCTCCACTTGATTCGGTTCAACGTTCCCAGCCTTGTGTGACAGATGGGGCTGGTGCACGAGTAGGTGACATCTGATCTGGCTTGCCCTGCCGGGCGGCCTGGAAGGATGCCAGCTGTGCCC
>NZ_LZMO01000260.1:0-36510 GCF_001665715.1 Gordonia sp. 852002-10350_SCH5691597 | reverse complement strand
GCGATCGTCGACGACTCGGACGCCGGTGCGAGCAGTTGGATGACCGCGCCGGTACCTGCGTCCGCGGGGCCGACCATTGCCTCCTCGACGCCCTGCTCCTCGTTCTTCTCCTGGTGCAGGGTGACGAAGCCCAGATGGTCGGCGTACCACTGCTTCGCGGCGTCGAGATCGGGCACCGCGATACCGACGTGGTCGATGGCCACCACGAGGTCGGAGATGAGTGCTGTCGCGCCGGCGGAGCCGACCGCGGCTGCGGTGTCGGAATCGGATGCAACTGCCGATTCGACGGGGGGCACGGATGATGAGGGCGTCATGCGATAAAGGTAACGTTTAAGGCGTCATACGAACAGAGCGACCGCTCGGTTGGTCGCTGCCCAGTACTTGGAGGTCCTCATGTCCCCGGCAACAGATCAGGCGACGTCGGTGATCGTCGCCGGCGCGCGCACGCCGTTCGGTCGGCTCCTCGGCTCGCTGAAGGGCTTCAGCGGTGTCGATCTCGGTGCGATCGCCATCAAGGCTGCGCTCGAGCGCGGAGGCGTCCCGGCGTCAGCTGTCGACTATGTGATCATGGGCCAGGTGCTCACCGCAGGCGCGGGACAGATGCCCGCGCGTCAGACATCGGTGAAAGCCGGAATCGGGTGGGACGTTCCCGCGCTGACCATCAACAAGATGTGCTTGTCGGGCATCGACTCGATCGCGCTGGCCGACCAGCTCATCCGTGCCGGTGAGTTCGAGTGCGTCGTGGCCGGTGGCCAGGAGTCGATGACCCAGGCACCGCACCTGCTGCCGGGAAGCCGCAGCGGATTCAAGTACGGCAACACCGAACTCGTGGACCACACCGCATTCGACGGACTCTACGACGCCTTCACTGATCAGCCGATGGGTGCGCTGACCGAGCAGGGCAACGACACAGACGGCTTCACCCGCGCCGAGCAGGATGAGTTCGCTGCGCGTAGTCACCAGCTCGCCGCGACCGCGTGGAAGAACGGGCTGTTCGCCGACGAGGTCGTTCCGGTGAGCATCCCGCAGCGCAAGGGCGACCCGATCGAGTTTGCCGAGGACGAGGGTATTCGTGCCGACACCACTGCCGACACTCTCGCGGGACTGCGCCCGGCATTCCGCAAGGACGGCACCATCACCGCGGGCAACTCGTCGCAGATCTCCGACGGCGGCGCCGCCGTCGTCGTGATGAGCAAGGCGAAGGCCTCAGAACTCGGCCTGACGCCGCTCGCCGAGATCGGTCCGCACGGCGTGGTTGCGGGCCCCGACTCCTCGCTGCAGCTCCAGCCCGCCAACGCCATCGAAAAGGCTTGTGCGCGAGCGGGAATCACGCCAGCCGATCTCGACCTCGTCGAGATCAACGAGGCGTTCGCCGCGGTCGGTCTGGCCTCGACCAAGGCGCTCGGCATCAACCCCGACATCGTCAACGTCAACGGTGGGGCCATCGCGATCGGCCATCCCATCGGGACGTCCGGAGCACGCATCACGCTGCACCTCGCGCTGGAACTGCAGCGTCGGGGTGGGGGCGTCGGTGTTGCTGCGCTCTGTGGCGCGGGCGGTCAGGGCGACGCGCTCATCATTCGCGTGCCCAAGGCCTGAGGTCACTTCACCACGTTCGTGATCACGGATGCCTACTACGCCCTGTCGTAGTAGGCATCCGTGTCAGGCACAATGGGTTATATGAGGCAATTCTTCGACCTGTCCACCCCGGCCAAGCGCTTCCGGTTCGTCGCCGTACTCGAGGCAATCACCTGGGCCGCGCTGTTGGTGGCGATGTTCTTCAAGTGGGTGCTCGGCTACACCGAGGCCGTCGCGGTTCCCGGCATGGTGCACGGGATCGTCTTCGTCGTCTTCGTTCTGATCTCGATCGTCACCGCGGTGTCGTTGCGGTGGAGCCTCTCGGTTACCGCCCTCGCGCTGATCTCCAGCATCCCGCCGTTCGGCACGCTGGTGTTCGAGTGGTGGGCACGTCGCAACGGGCACCTGGCCGAGTTGTCGGGGCAGGTCGACGCCGAGTCGACGCCGCCCCAGTACGCGGCCTGACGTCCCGGTAAGCGACCCTGGTCGCTTCCGATTCCGCATCACTTGCAGAGGAGCCGACGATGATCGCCGCATTCAGTCTCACGCCGTCGGGTGGCGACGCCGTCGGTGACGACGGAGGCATGAGCGAAGCCGTCGCGGCGGCCGTGCGGGTGGTGCGCGAATCAGGTCTTCCACACCAGACCACCGCGATGTTCACCTACATCGAGGGTGACTGGGACGCGGTGATGGACGTGATCAAACGCGCCACCGACGCGGTCGGCGAACTCGCCCCGCGTGTGGGCCTCGTCATCAAGGCCGACATCCGCCCCGGCCACACCGACGAACTGACCGGCAAGGTCGACCGGGTGATGCGGCATCTGTCCTGACTCGGCCCGCGCGCCTGCTCGACGATCCACGCTGACGCGTGCGCGCGGTGCGGTCTCGGCGATCTTCTTCCTGAACGGCTTTCTCGCAGCGTTGTGGGTGGCCCACATTCCCGTCATCACCGCCCACACCGGCACCTCGCACGAGCAGCTCGGCGGGCTGCTGCTGTTGCTCGGCGGCTCGGCATTCGTCGGCATGCAGGTCAGCGGGCATGCTCTCGACAGATACGGTTCGCGCACCACGACTTTGGTCGCGGCGACGCTGCTGTGTCCGGTCATGATCGGGCCCGCGGTGGCGTCGAATACCGGTCAGCTCGCCGTCGCGCTCGTGCTCTTCGGGTTCGTCAACGGCAGCCTCGACGTCTCGATGAACGCCCAGGCCGTCGCGGTTGAGCGGGCGTATCGCCGACCGATCATGTCGTCGTTTCACGGGTTCTTCTCGCTCGGCGGCCTTGCCGGGTCGCTCGTCGTCGCCGCGACGTTGTGGGCGCAGGTCGGCGTCGTCGCGACTGTCGGGGTGTCGGCGCTACTCGGGCTGGTGCTCGTCGCGGTGTGTGCCCGCTCGCTCGTCGCGCCTGATGGTGGGGGATTGGTCGAAGCGGCCTCGGCGTCGGAGGCAGGTGGGTCGACAGACGACGATGCGTCGACGACAGGCGCGCGTTGGTGGCATGGACTGGACCTGCGTCGACTGGCAATCCTCGCGGCCGTGGCGTTTGCACTCATGCTGGCCGAGGGAACGGCATATGACTGGAGTGCGCTGCAGATCGTCGAAGATTTCGGTACGCGCGACGCGGTCGGCGCTGTGGCGTTCGGGGCGTTCAGTGCCGCGATGACATTTGCCCGCTTCGGCATCGACCCGATCGCTGGGCGGCTCGGCCCCGTCTGGGTGGTACGGGTGGGTTCGGCGCTCGGCATCTGTGGAATCACCTTGGCGATTCTCGCTCCCGAACCGGTCATCGCGATCGTCGGCTGGACCATCTTCGGCGTCGGTCTCGCCGGGCTGATCCCGCAGATCTTCACGGCTGCAGGCAATCTCACGACTTCGTCGAGCGGACGTGCCATCTCTACCGTGGTCGGCTGCGGCTACCTCGGGATGCTGTCGGGACCTGCGATCGTCGGGTTCATCGCGGGTCACTCGGGGGTGTCGGTCGGCCTGACACCCGTCATCGGCGCGCTGGTCTTCGCGTTGGTGGCAGCGCCGGTGGTACGTCCGGCCGCACGACCGGTGAGTGGTCGGGACGTCCGTGACACACTAGAGGGGTGACACGACCGACCCCCAGGCCTCAGGGAAATGCAGCACGCACTCAGGCCGGCGCCGCAGCACGTCAGCAAGCCGCCGCGACAGTTGCCATGTCAGGTGCAGTCGACCTCTCCGCACTGAAGGAGAAGGCCGAGGCGCAACGAGCACAGGCGCGTCAACCCGCCGCGGCAGCCCAGCGGCCCAGCGCTGGAGCGGCGCCGACCGGCGGCAACGTGATCGACGTGACGGATGCGACCTTCGAGACCGAGGTCCTCGCCCGGTCGACGAGACAGCTTGTCCTGGTCGATCTCTGGGCGGAGTGGTGCGGTCCGTGTAAGCAGTTGTCGCCGGTGTTGGAGAAGCTCGCCAACGCCTCTGGCGGCGCCTGGGTCCTCGCCAAGATCGATGTCGACGCGAACCCGCAGATCGCGCAGGCCTTCGGTGTGCAGTCGATTCCGACGGTTGTCGCACTCGCCGCCGGTCAGCCCGTCGCCGCCTTCAATGGCGCGCGTCCTGAGGCCGAGATCGTCGACTGGATCGATCAGATCCTCGCCCAGGTCGGCGGTGCGCTCGCTGGGGCTCCTGCCCCCGAGGCAGAGCAGGAGATCGCCGACGATCCGCGCATGGCCGCCGCCGAGGACAAGATGAACGCGGGCGACTTCGATGGCGCGCTCGCCGACTACCGCGCCATCGCCGAGGCCGAGCCCGACAACGTCGAGGCCGCATCGTTGGTGCGCAACCTCGACTTCATGCTCCGTGCCCAGGCTCATGACCCGGCGATCGTCGAGAACGCCGCTGCGACAGACGTCGACGCCCAGCTCGCGGCTGCGGATGTACTGCTACTCGGTCAGGATCCCGAGGGAGCATTCACGCGCATCATCGACGTGGTGAAGGCGACCTCCGGCGACGACCGCACGCGTGCGCGGACCCGGCTGCTCGAGCTGTTCGAGCTGTTCGACCCTGCCGAGCCCTTCGTGGTGGCCGCTCGTCGAAAGCTGGCTGCCGCGCTGTTCTGACTCGCTTCCCGAGGTTCGTCGGCGATCTTCGCTCATGGCTGACGCTGTAGATCCCCGAAGCATGCAGCCCTCGGGGCTCCTCGTCGTGCACCGCACGCCTTTTTGCGGTGGACGAGCGATAGTCGGGATATAGTCACTTCGTTGCGGCAGAGCTGGCAGGGGGACACGATGCATAAATTCTTTGAGTCCGAACTCCTCAAGAACTTGACATCGATTTCTGCGGTCGTGGTTTCGATTATTGCCTTAGTATTTGCAGTGCTCTCTTATTCGAATGCTAAATCAGCTGTGGCGATCCAGACCGAGGCAGCAAAAAGGCAAGGTGACTATCTTCAGCTCTATGCTGGGTATGTGCGGCTCTATCTTCCAGGAGATTCGCACTATAGGAGCTATCAGCGTGCGGACGACGGTTCGCTGACCGAGATTCCGGCAGGGGACTGGACGAAGGCGACGGCGCGCGGTATCACGTTGCGAATGAACAATGAAGGTCAACAGGACGCCTTTCTTGGCGGCGTCTATCTTTCGTATGGTGCAGATTTTTACCTGGACGAAAGTAAGTTGAATGTGAAATGTACGAACACGGGTGCACAGAACTGGGCACCGTGTCCGCAAGTGATTGCCGCGCACGACGGATACTCGGTCGCATTGGATATTCCGGATGACTTTTCATCGAGGCTGAGTGCAGAAGAACGATTGAAGGGCCTGACTGTTTGTGCTTCGTCCCGCACAGGGAAGTCGGCCTGTGTTGATCTCGGTGTCGTAATCCCGGCGGAAAGTTAGCGGCAATGCCCGCGCCGCGAAAAGATCCGGGGCGCTCACAGTACATCGCACGTTGAGCGTCATTCTGCCGGTGCGAGCCAGATCGCCGAGTTGGCAGGAATCGTGACCGACGCCGAGACCGGCCTCCCGTGCCAGCCCTCGCCGTCGGCCTCGACCGCGCCCAGATTGCCCCTACCCGCGCCGCTGTAGGCGGCGGCGTCGGTGTTGAGGATCTCGATCCAGGTACCGGCGCGGGGAAGTCCCACTCGGTAGTCGCTGCGGTCGGCACCGGAGAAATTGAACAGGCACGCCACCACCGAGCCATCGGAACCCCATCGCAGGAAGCTGATGACGTTGTTCGCGGTGTCGTTCGCGTCGATCCACTCGTAGCCCTGGGGATCGGTGTCTTGCGTGAACAGGGCGGGGCGCTCGCGGTAGACCCGATTGAGATCGGTGGTCAGCGCCGAGATCCCCTGGTGCAGTTCGCCTTCCCAGCCCTGTAGCTGATACCAGTCCAAGCTGCGGTTGTCGGCCCACTCGGCGGTCTGACCGAACTCCTGGCCCATGAACAGCAGTTGTTTTCCGGGGTGCGACCACTGGTATGCGAGGAACACACGCACGCCTGCGGCTTTCGTCCAGGAGTCGCCGGGCATCCGGCTCCACAGCGTGCCCTTGCCGTGCACCACCTCGTCGTGTGAGAGCGGGAGCACGAAGTTCTCACTCCACGCGTACATCAGCGAGAACGTGATCTCGTGGTGATGGAAGCTGCGGTGGATCTGGTCGCGCCCCAGATAGCCCAGCGTGTCGTGCATCCAGCCCATGTTCCATTTGAGGCTGAAACCCAGTCCGCCGAGGTCGGTCATGCGTGTCACGCCGGGCCAGGCCGTCGACTCCTCGGCGACGGTCACCGCGCCGGGGAAGAGTTTGTGGACCGTCGCGTTGGTCTCCTGCAGGAACTGCACGGCCTCGAGATTCTCTCTGCCGCCGTAGATGTTCGGTCGCCAGCCGCCCGCCGGCCGTGAGTAATCGAGGTAGAGCATCGACGCCACCGCGTCGACGCGCAGTCCGTCGACGTGGAATTCGTCGATCCAATAGAGTGCGTTGGCGACGAGGAAGTTGCGCACTTCGCGTCGCCCGAAGTCGAAAACGTATGTGCCCCAGTCGAGTTGCTCGCCCCGCATCGGGTCGGCGTTCTCGTAGAGTGGTGTGCCGTCGAAGCGGGCCAGCGCCCATTCGTCCTTGGGGAAGTGTGCGGGGACCCAGTCGATGAGCACCGAGATTCCCAACGAATGCAGATGGTCGACCAGGTAACGGAAGTCGTCGGGCTTGCCGAAGCGGGCCGTCGGCGCGTAGTACGACGTGACCTGATATCCCCACGAGCCACCGAACGGGTGCTCCGCGACGGGCAGGAACTCGACGTGGGTGAAGCCCTTCTCGATCACATAGGCGCCGAGTTGCTCAGCGAGTTCGCGGTAGTCGAGCCCCTTGCGCCATGAACCCAGATGCACCTCGTACACGCTCATCGGTTCACGTGTCGGTTCGCTCTCGATCCGACGCTCGATCCAGTCGTCGTCGGACCAGACGAAATTCGAGCGGGTGACCACCGACGCGGTGGCGGGCGGAACCTCCGTGCGCCTGGCCATCGGGTCGGCTTTGTCGTGGAGAGTGCCGTCGGCGCCGTGGATGCGGAACTTGTACAGCGTGCCCTCGCCGACGTCGGGGATGAACAACTCCCACACGCCCGACGGCCCCATCGATCGCATGGGCGTCGACCGTCCGCTCCAGCCGTCGAAATCACCGATCACGACGACGCCATGCGCGTTGGGTGCCCACACGGAGAACGTCGTGCCGGGAACGTCGCCGTCTGGTGTGGTGTAGGTGACGGTGTGCGCGCCGAGAACCTTCCAGAGCTCCTCGTGCCTGCCCTCGGAGAACAGATGCAGATCGAGGTCACCGATGCTCGGGAGGAACCGATAACCGTCGGCGACGACGAACTCTGTTGTGCCGCCGTGCCCGTCGGGGTAGACGACTCGATAGCGGTAGTCGATGAGGTCGGTGATCGGTACGGTGACGACGAACAGGTCGTCGGTCTGATGGTGCATCGGATAGTCGACGCCGCCGATGACCGCTGACACCGAGATCGCGTTGGGACGCAGCGTCCGCAGGATCGTGTTACCCCCGGGCGCGTCGTGGGCGCCGAGGAACGAGTGCGGGTCGGGATGCGTCGTCGACATCAGACGTCGAAGGTCGTGGTCGGAAGCGAAGGGGTCGGGCTGCGTGCTGGTCACGGTGTGCTCACTGGATTCGGTAGGAGAGTCGGCGGGCGGCGTCGGGATTCAGGGGAGGAAGCGCGACGATGTGTGCGACGGCGCGCCATGGTTCGAGTCGTACGTAATTCGCCTGGCCCCAGCCGAATTCCTCACCGGAGACCTCGTCTCTGCCGACGAAGCGTTCCTGCCAGTCGAATCCGAGCGCGGGCATGTCGAGCCAGAGCGTCGACTCCTCGGCACCGAACGGATTGATGTTGACCACCACGACGACACGGTCACCTGACACCGGGTCGAGCTTGGAGTAGGCGATCAGAGCCGGGTTGTCGAGGTGGTGAAAGGTGATGTTGCGCAACTGCTGCAGGGCCGGATGGCGTCGGCGGATCGCATTGAGTGAGGTGATCCACGGTTCGAGTGACTCGCCGCGACTCGCGGCTCCCTTGTAGTCGCGTGGGCGGAGTTCGTACTTCTCGGAATTGAGGTACTCCTCGCTGCCCTCGCGCACGGGCAGGTGCTCGTACAGCTCATAGCCGCTGTAGACACCCCAGGTCGGCGACAAGGTGGCGGCCAGTGCCGCGCGTAGCGCGAACATGCCCGGTCCGCCGTGCTGCAGGCTCTCATGCAGGATGTCAGGGGTATTGACGAAGAGGTTGGGGCGCGACTCGTCGGCGTGCGAGGCGATCTCGCGGCCGAACTCCTCGAGTTCCCACTTCGCGGTCTTCCAGGTGAAGTAGGTGTAGGACTGTGTGAAACCAAGGCGTGCAAGGCCATAGAGTCGTGCAGGTCTGGTGAATGCCTCCGCGAGGAACAGCACGTCGCGGTCGCGCTTTTTGACCTCGGTGATCAGCCACTCCCAGAAGTTCGGTGGCTTGGTGTGCGGGTTGTCGACCCGAAAGATCTTGACGCCCAACTTGTTCCACGCGAGCACCACCTCGAGTACCGCACGGTAGATGCCGTTGCGATCGTTGTCGAAGTTCAGTGGGTAGATGTCCTGGTACTTCTTCGGCGGATTCTCGGCGTAGGCGATCGTGCCGTCCGGCAGGGTGGTGAACCAGTCGGGATGCTCGGTCGCCCACGGATGGTCGGGGGCGGTCTGCAGGGCCAGATCGAGTGCGACCTCCATGCCGAGTTCGCTTGCGCGAGAGAGGAAATACTCGAAGTCCTCCTGCGAGCCGAGCTGTGGGTGGATCGCGTCGTGACCACCCTGCGCCGACCCGATCGCCCACGGCGATCCGACGTCGTTCGGCGCCGCGACCAACGTGTTGTTGGGCCCCTTGCGGTTGACCTCGCCGATCGGGT
This sequence comes from Gordonia sp. 852002-10350_SCH5691597, assembly GCF_001665715.1. NCBI lineage: Bacteria > Bacillati > Actinomycetota > Actinomycetes > Mycobacteriales > Gordoniaceae > Gordonia > Gordonia sp. 852002-10350_SCH5691597. The sequence continues at coordinate 27,527 of NZ_LZMO01000260.1, read as the reverse complement.
GGATTGGCGGCAGGTAGACCACATCGAATCCCATGTCGGCGATGCGCGAGAGATCTTGAGCCGCGGTCAGGAACGTGCCGTGCACGGGGTTGCCGTCGTTGTCCCAGCCGCCCGTCGATCGCGGGAACATCTCGTACCACGATCCGTAGAGCGCGCGACGTCGGTCGGTCCAAATCCGCAGATTACGACTCTTGGTCACGAGTTCACGCACGGGATGTGCGTCGAGAAGGTCGACGACCTCGTCGGACAACGCAATTCCCACGCGATTCTCGACGCGTCTGCGCCTCGAGCGAAGTGAGTCGACGGCGTCGAGTAACAACTGGCGGTCGGTACCGTCGACCTGTTGCGCCGCTTCGCCGAGAATCCGTGCGCCGGTCTCGAGGTCATTGGCGAGGTCCTCCGCACCCTGACCGGCGTCGATCTTCTTGGTGACCGCCGACCGCCACGTCGCGTACGGATCACTCCACGCCTCGATGCGGAAGGTCCAGTAGCCGACAGCGTCGGGAACTATGGCCGCGTTGAAGGCGTCGGGTTCCGTCGCGGGTGACATGCGGACGTCGAACGAGGTGCGGTAGGGCGTTTCGACGTGCAGGGTGACGCCGAGTGCGTCGTGTCCCTCTCGCCACGCGGTCGCGCTGATCGGGATCAATTCTCCGACAACGCATTTGGCAGGGTATTGCCCTGCGGAGACCAATGGTTGGATGTCGTCGATGCCCATCCGGCCGATCACTTCGGCCCCCTCTCGTCAGCGGCCACGCGCAGGGCCGGGAGTCCTCATCGATCCCACAGTGTTGCGTTCACTCTAGTGGCGTTGAGTTCAACACTAGTGACGTCGCCGGGTCGTGATGCCGAATCCGGGCGTCAGACTCACCGTAGCCGTACGGCGGCCAGTCTGCCGAGTGCCGCGCGGACCACGTCGGGGTCGGTCGTGCGCCAGAACGGCGGCATGGATGCGAGGAGATAACCGCCGTATCCTGCCGTCGCCAGACGCGAATCGAGGACGGCGACCACGCCGCGGTCGTCGACCGACCGCAGGAGTCGCCCGGCGCCCTGCGCCAGCAGCAACGCAGCGTGATTGGCTGCGACCGACAGGAATCCGTTTCCTCCCCGCGACGTGACTGCGCGCTGGCGGGCACCGAGTAGGGGATCGTCGGGGCGCGGGAACGGAATGCGGTCGATGATCACCAGCGACAACGACGGGCCGGGGACGTCGACGCCCTGCCACAGCGACAGCGTGCCGAACAGGCAGGTCCGCGGGTCGTCGGCGAAGCGTGCGACGAGCGCTGCGGTGGTGTCGTCGCCCTGGCACAGGATGGGGAGATCACTGCGCGCGCGAAGCGCCTCGCTGGCCTCGCGGGCGGCGCGCATCGACGAGAACAGCCCGAGCGTACGACCACCCGCGGCCTCGGTAAGCGCGGCGAGCTCGTCGAGTGTTGCGGCGGCGATGGAGTCGCGTCCAGGTCGGGGTAGATGACGTGCGACGTAGAGGATCGCCGAGCGTGGGTAGTCGAACGGTGAGCCGGCGTCGAGGCCCGTCCACCGCATCGGCGAACCATCGGAGGGCGCGGCGCTGCCCGTTGCGGTGACGTCGCGTGCGGGTGTGTCGTTGCGTGCCCCACCGTCGTTGCGTGTTGCGCCGAGCGCGATGTCGTCGGCGATGGGGGTGTCGGTGCCGCGGCCCGCTGCCGGCAGCCCCCACGTGGCTGCGAGAGCGTCGAAGGAGCCGCCGATGGTCAGTGTCGCGGAGGTGAGGATGACGGTCGACTCGGTGAACAGCGTCGCGCGCAGCAGTCCGCCGACCGACAGCGGTGCTATGTGCAGCACGGTGCGCGTCGACGATTCCGATCGGCCGGTGCGTTCTTCTGCCACCCAGACGACGTCGCGTCGTTTCGCCGGGTCGGGTTCGTCGAAGGCGCCGAGTACACGGACGGCGGTGTCGTGGAGTTCTTCCAACGAGGTCAGCGCAGCCGACCGTGCCGCGCCCTGGCCGTCGTCGGCGCCGCCCGGTCCGCGGGCGGGACCGATGGCCGAACGCGCCAGCCACAACCGATCTCGCAGCGTCGCCAGAACCAGCGCGGCATCCGCGGGCATGGCGGTCCACTCGCGCTTGGGGGCGTCGTCAAGCATGTCGCCGAGTTGCTCGCCCGCGCCGATCAGCGCGTCGACGGTTTCCTCGTCGATGAGCTTGCCGCAGCGTCGGGCGGCCACCGCGATCGAGGCGGCAGAGAGGTCGGATGTCGACACCGAAGTGATGCGGTCGACGAGGTCGTGAGCCTCGTCGACGATCACCACATGGTGGTCGGGCAGCACGTTGGCCGGACTCATCGCGTCGATCGCCAACAGTGCGTGATTGGTCACCACGACGTCGACCTGCCCCGACTTGCGCCGTGCCCGTTCGGCGAAGCAGTCCTCTGCATACGAGCAGTTCGACGCCCCGAGACACTCGCGCGAGGTGACGCTGACCTGCCGCCACGATCGGTCGGTGACGCCGGGGGAGAGGTCGTCGCGGTCGCCCGTGTCGGTGTCGGAGACCCACTCGCGCAGGCGCGTGACCTCTCGGCCGGTGCGTGAGAGTTCGAACGCGTCGAACAGCTCGGTGTCCGGCTCCTCGACGGTCCCGGCGTGAATCTTGTTCAGGCACAGGTAGTTTCCGCGACCCTTGAGGATCGCGAATGTCGGCTCGCGGCCGAGCGCACCCTTGAGAGCTTTGGAGAGCCGGGGCAGGTCGCGCTCGACGAGTTGGCGCTGCAGTGCGATGGTCGCCGTGGAGACCACCACGGTGTCGCCGGACTCGACGGCGTGCCGGATGGCAGGCACCAGGTAGGCCAACGACTTTCCCGTGCCCGTACCCGCCTGCACTGCGAGGTGCTGGCCGGTGTCGATCGCGTTGGCGACGGCGGAGGCCATGCGGACCTGCCCGTCGCGGCGTTTGCCCGACAGCGCGGTCACGGCGGTGTCGAGGAGGGCGGTCACCGGCGGCAGCCCGGTCGCCCGCGAGGTGGTTGGCCCCGCGGCGTCCGATTTGGCGGCATTCGCTACAGATAGATCGGTCACTAGGAAGCGGCCTGTCCGCCGTAGACCAGATCGCCCACGAGCGTGACGCCGGCGTCGCGCATGCTTGTCAGCGCGGCGTTGGCGGTCGGTTCGGAGACTGCCGCAGTGAAGTTCAACAAGACGCGGGTGTCGAATCCCTCGTTCGCGGCGTCGATCGCAGTGGCGCGTACGCAGTGATCGGTCGCGATGCCGACCACGTCGACACTGCGCACGTCATGGGCGCGCAGCCAGTCCGTGAGCGTGGTGCCGTCGTCCGAAGCGCCCTCGAATCCGGAGTACGCCGCGCTATAGGCACCCTTGGAGAACACCTCTTGGACCGCGGAGGTATCGAACTCGGGCGAGAACACGACGCCGTCCGTCCCGACCCTGCAGTGCGGCGGCCAGGTGTCCACGAAGTCGGGATCGTCGGAGAAATGTGCGCCCGGATCGATATGGTAGTCACGCGTGGCCACGACGATGCCGTAGTCGTCCGTCAATGACCTCAGCGACCGCGCGACCGCAGTGCCGCCGTTCACGCCCAGTGCGCCACCCTCACAGAAGTCGTTTTGGACGTCGACGACGATGAGCGCTTGGGCTGGACTGACGTCGTCGTCGAAGTGTGGGCTGGACATTCCGATCTCCTCGGGTCGTGGCTGGGCTGCTGTGTGATCGGCTGCTGTGTGATCGGTTGTGGTTGCTCGTGTGCTCAGGTGTTTGAGTAGTTGGGTTGCTCGCTACCGGTTCGATGCTTGGACGTGGGCGGGTGGGGATCGGTTCCCTCGGCTGTCAGCCGAGTTGGAAACGCGTCGGTACGGCGGGATCGCCGTGCGAGAGTCCCAGTCCCTCCCACGGCAGGCTGACCAGACCTTCGGCGAGGAACGCGCGCGCGTCGTCGAGCGTCGGAAGGTCGTCGACGCGCCGCCCACCGCGAACCAGCGGGATCTGCAGGGGTCGGACGACGTGTCCCGGAACGTCCGGTGTCGGTGTTCCGGTGCGGTAGAGGATCTCCTCGACGATGGTCCCGGTCGGCCGCGCGACCCGCACGGCATTCTTCGCGCCGCCCTTCGACTCCTTGTGGCTGGCGCGTTTGGTGACGGGGATGCCGTCGACCTCGACCAACTTGTAGACCATGCCGGCCGTCGGAGCACCGCTGCCGGTGACCAACGACGTACCGACGCCGTAGGTGTCGACCGGCTCGGCGCGCAGTGACGCGATCGCGTACTCATCGAGATCACCGGAGACGACGATCTTGGTGTTCGGGGCACCCAGCTCGTCGAGTTGCTCGCGGACCTGCCGTGCCAACACGCCGAGATCGCCGGAATCGATACGGACTGCACCGAGCTCGGGACCGGCCACCTCGACGGCGTTGCGCACGCCCTGGGTGATGTCGAAGGTGTCGACGAGAAGTGTGGTGCCGACGCCGAGTGTCTCGATCTGCGCGGCGAATGCTGCCTTCTCGTTGGGGCCCTCGGGATCGGTGAACGAGAGAGTGAACGAGTGCGCCGCGGTTCCCGCGCTCGGCACGCCGTAGGTACGCGCCGCCTCGAGGTTCGACGTTGCCGCGACACCCGCGAGGTAGGCGGCCCGTGCGCTCGCCACGGCCGCCCACTCATGCGTGCGACGCGATCCCATCTCGATGATCGGGCGCCTGCTGGCCGCGCTGACCATGCGGGCGGCCGCGGAGGCAATGGCGCTGTCATGGTTGAGGATCGACAAGATCAGCGTCTCGAGTACCACTGCCTCGGCGAAGGTTCCGCGCACGGTGAGGATCGGCGAGTTGGGGAAGTACAGCTCACCCTCGCGATATCCGTCGATGTCGCCGGTGAACTCGTAGTTGCGCAGCCACTCGACGGTCTCGTCGTCGAGGAAGCGTTCGACGACGGCGATCTCGTCGTCGCCGAAGCGGAACTGCGTCAGCGCGTCGAGGATACGAGCGGTGCCCGCGACGACCCCGTACCGGCGGCCGTCGGGGAGACGGCGCGCGAACACCTCGAACACGCACTGCCGGTGTGCGATCGGGTGCCGCAGCGCGGCGGAGACCATGGTGAGCTCGTACTGGTCGGTGAGCAGGGCGGTGTTGCGGATGGTCACGATCCCTTACCCTAGTTTGTATGGCGCCTGACGATATTCGTGCGCATGAGGCTACCCCCGGAAGTGGCGGCGGCAGCGGTGGCACGGCCGTTGCCGACCCGGCCGTTGCCGACGCCGCGTCGGCGTTCGACCGACCCTGGGTGACCATCGTCTGGGACGATCCGGTCAATCTGATGCGCTATGTGACCTTCGTCTTCCAGAAGGTCTTCGGATACTCCGAATCCAAGGCGAACCAGCTCATGATGCAGGTGCACACCGAGGGCAAAGCCGTGGTGTCGTCGGGCGACCGCGACAAGATGGAATCCGACGTGACCAAACTGCACGCCGCGGGTTTGTGGGCGACGATGCAGCGCGACAGCTAGCAGCGGGCGGGACATACGAGTGCGCGTTTTCAAACGCAAGGGCCGAGGACGCTCGGTGCGGTACACGACGTCGTTGGAGTCTCACGAGTCCGAGCTCCTCGCGTCGATGGTGGCGTCGATGTCGGAGTTGCTCACGGAACGTGAGGCGAGCGCGCCGCGTGACGACCTCGCCGAGCTGACCGGCATCCGGACCGGACACTCGAGCGCCCCGACGGATGCGACCCTCGGCCGTTTGCTTCCCGACTTTCATCGTCCCGATCAGGACACCGAACTCACCGCGGACGCCGTGAACGGGCGGCTCAACGCGGCACTGCGCAGCGTCAACGAACCCAAGATCATCGACGCCAAGCTCGCGGCGTCGACGACGATGCTCGCGTCCCTGCCCGACGGCGGCGGCGACGTCTCGCTCACCGAGGAGGAGGCGAGGTGCTGGCTGACCGCGCTCAACGACGTCCGCCTCGCGCTGGGCGCAATGCTCGGGATCTCCGAGGACACCCCCGACCAGCTCCCGCCCGACCGTCCGCACGCCGCCCACCTCGACGTCTACCACTGGCTGACCGTCATCCAGGAGCTGCTCGTCGAGGCGATGATGTGATGACCGGCTGGGCTCCCGCCGGTGATCGCATCACCGATGTGGCAGGCATCGCCGTCGGTCATCACCACCTCGTCGATGCAGACGCCACGCTCGGCCTCGGCGGACCCGACGATCCGCCCGGAACGGGGTGGGCGACAGGTACGACGGTCGTGGTCGTCAGCACGCCAGATGGAGCGACCCGTGCCCCGACGGCGGCTGTCGACGTGCGGGGCGGCGGACCGGGGACTCGCGAGACAGACCTGCTCGATCCGTCGAACACCGTCACCACGGTGCACGCGATAGTCCTCACGGGCGGCAGCGCCTACGGACTTGCCGCTGCGGACGGGGTGATGGCCGGGCTCGAGGAGTCGGGTCGTGGCTTGCCGATGAACGCCCAGGGTGGCGTGGTCCCGATCGTTCCGGGGGCCGTCATCTTCGACCTCCCGATGGGCGGGTGGGCCAACCGTCCGGATGCGGGCTTCGGACACGCGGCGCTGCAGGCTGCGGGCGCCGAGGTCGCTCAGGGGAGTGTCGGCGGCGGGGCCGGCGCTCGGGCGGGTGGACTGAAAGGTGGAGTGGGTACGGCGTCGTCGCGCATCGAGACCGGCGCGGCTTCGGGGGTCACCGTCGGCGCGTTGATCGTCGCCAACCCGGTGGGCTCGGTGTTCGATCCGGCTACCGGATTGCCCTGGGGTGCAACAGAACACGACCTCGCTTACTACGGGCTCGCCCGCCCGGACAGCTCGGATGCCTCGCGACTGGCCGAGGTCGCTGCCAAACAGACGGTGCTCAACACGACGATCGGCGTGGTGGCGACCGACGCCGAACTCGACGTCGCGTCGGTACGTCGAATCGCGATGTCGGCGCACGACGGGCTCGCTCGCGCCATCCACCCCGTGCACTCGCCGCTCGACGGCGACACCATTTTCGCGGTTGCGACGGGAGCACATCCGACCGAGCCCGCGGCGTTCGTGCCGCCGGGGATGAACCCCGACGTTGCTGTCCTCGCCGAGATCTGCCGCGTCGCCGTGACGGTCACCCAACGCGCGATCGTCAACGCGGTGCTGGCCGCCGATTCGGTAGCAGGCGTACCCTCCTACGCCGACCTCGCGCCGTCGGCGATCACGACAACGGGCATCGCATAGCTGCTTGGTTTCGGAATAGCGGCGCCAAGCGGCACGTTGTTCGTCAAGACGTTTGTCCGTTCAGTTCGAGGAGAACGAGTGCTGCAGATCAGCCAGGAGTTGGTCGACGAGATGGTCGCGCATGCGCGCGCCGATCATCCGGACGAGGCGTGCGGGGTGATCGCAGGCGCGGAGGGCTCCGACCGTCCCGTCCGGTTCATCCCGATGGTCAACGCCGAGCGGTCGCCGACGTTCTACCGCTTCGATTCGACGGAGCAACTGAAGGTCTGGCGGGAGATGGGTCGCAACGACGAGGAGCCGATCGTCATCTATCACTCCCACACCGCCACCGAGGCATACCCGAGCCGCACCGACGTCTCCTACGCCAGTGAACCGCAGGCGCACTACGTCCTCGTGTCCACGCGCGACGCCGACGACACCGAGATCCGGAGTTACCGCATCATCGACGGTGATGTCACCGAAGAACCCATCGAGATCAGGAGCTGAATCAACCATGACGGTCACCGTGTCCATCCCGACCATCCTGCGTACGCACACCGGCGGCGAGAAGCGGGTCGAGGGTTCCGGCTCGACGCTGTCGGAGCTCATCGACAATCTCGAGACTGCCAACCCCGGCCTCAAGGAACGTCTGGTTGCCGCGGATGGTGCGGGCGCGGGCAAGCTGCACCGCTTCGTCAACATCTACGTCAACGACGAGGATGTGCGCTTCTCCGGTGGTCTCGCGACCACGATCGACGACGGCGATGAGGTCACCATCCTGCCTGCGGTCGCCGGCGGCGCACTGCCACAGCTGGGACGATAGGTATTTCGTGGCGCGCTACACGTCGCTGATCTCCTCCGTCGGAAACACGCCCCTGATCGGACTGCAACGTCTCTCACCGCGGTGGGACGACACCGACGATGGTCCGCACGTGCGGCTCTGGGCCAAGCTCGAGGATCGCAACCCGACCGGTTCGATCAAAGACCGACCGGCGCTGCGGATGATCGAGCAGGCAGAGGCCGACGGCCTACTGCAACCGGGGTCGACGATCCTCGAACCCACGAGCGGCAACACCGGCATCTCGCTGGCCATGGCCGCCAAGCTCAAGGGTTATCACCTGATCTGCGTGATGCCCGAGAACACCTCGGAGGAACGTCGGTCGCTGCTGCGCATGTACGGCGCCGAGGTGATCTCGTCACCCGCTGCGGGTGGTTCGAACACGGCGGTTCGGGTGGCCAAGGAGCTCGCCGCTGAGCATCCCGATTGGGTGATGCTCTACCAGTACGGCAACGAGGCAAACTGGCGCGCGCACTACGAGGGCACCGGCCCCGAGCTGTTCGCCGACCTTCCCGAGATCACCCACTTCGTCGCGGGTCTCGGCACCACGGGAACGTTGATGGGCGTCGGACGGTATCTGCGCGAACGCGACCCCGACATCGAGATCGTCGCGGCCGAACCGCGGTACGGCGACGAGGTGTACGGCCTGCGCAACATCGACGAGGGTTTTGTGCCCGAGCTGTACGACGAATCGGTGCTGACCCGCCGCTACTCCGTTCAGGGAGTCGACGCCGTCGCGCGGGTGCGCGAACTCATCGACCTCGAGGGTATTTTCGCCGGTGTGTCGACGGGCGCGATCCTGCAGGCCGCCCGCGGCATCGGCCGCAAGGCGCTCAAGGAGGGTCGACGCGCCGACATCGGATTGGTCGTGCCCGACGCGGGATGGAAGTATCTGTCCACCGGGGCGTACGACGGTAGCCTTGAGGATGCCGAGCAGGCACTCGAGGGACAGCTCTGGGCTTAGCTGGGGTGGTTTCGACTCGGGTGCTCGCTGCGCTCGCGCCCGGCTCAACCAGCGGGAGGAGCCAACCCGCTGGTCGAGCTTGTCGAGACCACCCGACGAAGGAAAGACGATGACACCGAGCACCACCCCCACGCGCGGCGCGCGGCCGCTGTGGGCGCGGTCGGCGATTGTGATGGCGTTCATCGTCGCGGTGCTCGTGATCGTCGAGGCGATCGACGCCGCGACGCACTACGACCTTGATCGCGCCGGTATCGAACCACGCCAGATCGACGGACTCGACGGCATCCTGTGGGCGCCGTTCCTGCATGCCGATTGGCAGCACCTGTTCGCCAACCTGATCCCGCTCGTCGTGCTGGGATTCATTCTGCTGCTGAGCAAACGCTTCCTCATCGTCACCGCAATCGTCTGGATCGTGTCGGGCATCGGTGTCTGGTTGTTCGCGCCGTCCTACAGCGTCACGGTCGGGGCGTCGGGCATCATTTTCGGTTGGCTGACATACCTGCTCGTGCGCGGACTCTTCAACCGCGACCTCGCGCAGATCGCGATCGGAGTCATCCTCTTTCTCATATACGGATCGGTGCTGTGGGGCGTGTTCCCAGGCACCTTCGGGGTCTCGTGGCAGGGACATCTGTTCGGCGCCATCGGCGGTGTACTCGCCGCGTGGTTCCTCACCGACCGAGATCGTCGCCGACGCCCGACGGCCTCATCGGGTCCTGTATCGCCGTATGGTCCGACAACACCGGGGGTGCGGTCATAGTCACCAAAACACGCGCCGACGCGCCTATCGGCATCTTTGATTCCGGCGTCGGTGGGCTGACCGTTGCCCGCGCGATCATCGACCAACTGCCCGATGAGGACATCGTCTACATCGGCGATACCGCGAACGGCCCGTACGGTCCGCTGACCATTCCGGAGATCCGACGACACGCCCTCGCGATCGGAGACGACCTCGCCGAGCGCGGGGTCAAGGCAATCGTGATCGCCTGCAACACCGCATCTGCGGCGTGCCTGCGTGACGCCCGCGAGCGCTACGCGCCGATCCCGGTGATCGAGGTGGTGTTGCCGGCGGTCCGTCGAGCCGTCGTTGCGACGAAGACCGGGCGCATCGGCGTGATCGGCACGGAGGCGACGATCTCCTCGTGCGCCTATCAGGACTCGTTCGCCGCCGCCCGCGACGCCCAGATCACCGCCGTCGCATGCCCGCGATTCGTCGATTTCGTCGAACGCGGCATCACCAGCGGCAGGCAGATCCTCGGTCTCGCGCAGGGGTATCTCGAGCCGCTGCAGGAGGCCGACGTCGACACGGTGGTCCTCGGATGCACCCACTATCCGTTGCTGTCGGGCGTGATCCAGTTGGCGATGGGCGACGAGGTGACGCTTGTGTCCAGCGCCGAGGAGACCGCCAAGGATCTGTTCCGTGTGCTCACCGAATCCGATCTGCTCCACCCGCACACCGGCCGCGAGGCGGTGCGCCACTTCCAGGCGACAGGCGACCCCGAGATGTTCGCGAAGCTGTCGAGTCGATTCCTTGGACCCGTTGTCCGATCGGTGGATCCGGTCTGACGTGCGGAGTGTCACCGACGTCGGATCGGTCACACGTCCGAGTCGGCGTGTCTTGTGACCGATAAGTGGTCTGCCCGCCATGTGCGCGTGGCAAGGTAGGTCGTATGCGTCTGACTGTCCTGGGCTGTTCGGGCAGTGTCGGTGGCCCCGGTGCGGCCTGCTCGGGCTACCTGCTTACCGTTCCCGGCCATCGACCCGTGCTCGTCGACTGCGGTCCCGGGGTGATGGGGGAACTCCAGCGGATTGTCGACCCGAACGAGGTCGACGTCGTGCTGAGCCATCTGCATGCCGATCACTGCGTCGACCTGCCCGCAATGCTGGTGTGGCGTCGGTACGCGCCGACGCCTGCGACCGGACTGGCATCGCTCTACGGGCCGACGGGTACCGCGTTGCGGATCGGGGCGGCGTCGAGTGAGTTCGGCGGTCAGATCGATGACATCAGCGATACGTTCGACGTCCACGAGTGGTCGGACAACATCGAGATCACGTTGGGCGGCATCACGATCGAACCCTTCCGCGTCGACCATCCGCCCGCCACGTTCGGACTGCGATGCACCGGCCCGGAGGGGCAGGTCATCGCCTACAGCGGCGACTCGGGTCCGTGTGACGCGGTGATCGATCTCGCAGCGGACGCCGACATCTTCATTTGTGAGGCGTCGTGGACGCACGCTCCGTCGGAGCGCCCTCCGCACCTGCATATGTCGGGCATCGAGGCGGGGGAGATGGCGACCAAGGCCGACGCGAAATCGCTCGCGATCACGCATGTCGCACCGTGGTCGGATGCCGAGGCGATCCTCGCCGAGGCGCGTAGCACCTACTCGGGGCCGGTCGGCCTCGTGCGTCAGGGCCAGGTGTTCGACCTGCCCGGGTGATCTCCTACAGTTGAGTTCGTGACCACACGAGCTGACGGCAGGGCCGACGACGAACTCCGTCCCATCACCATCACCCGCGGATTCACGTCGAATCCTGCGGGGTCGGTGCTGATCGAGTTCGGTCAGACACGGGTGATGTGTACCGCGAGTGTCACCGAGGGCGTTCCGCCCTGGCGCCGCGGGTCAGGACTCGGTTGGCTGACCGCCGAGTACTCGATGCTTCCCGCCGCCACCCACGAGCGTTCACGCCGCGAGTCGGTCAAGGGCAAGATCGGCGGACGTACCCACGAGATCAGTCGACTGATCGGACGTTCGCTGCGCGCGTGCATCGACCTGAGCGCGCTCGGCGAGAACACCGTCGCCCTCGACTGCGACGTCCTGCAGGCCGACGGCGGCACGCGCACCGCGTCGATCACCGGCGCCTACGTCGCACTCGCCGACGCGGTGACGTGGCTCAAAGCTGCTGGGCGACTGTCGGATCCGCAGCCGCTCTCGTGCATGATCGCCGCCGTCAGCGTCGGCGTCGTCGACGGGCGCGTGCGACTGGATCTCCCGTACGAGGAGGATTCGCGCGCTGAGGTCGACATGAACGTCGTCGCCACCGACGCCGGAACCCTCGTCGAGGTGCAGGGCACGGGCGAGGGCGCGACCTTCCCGCGTGCGACCCTCGACAAGCTCCTCGACATGGCTGAGATCGGGACGGACAAGCTGTTCGTGGCCCAGCGCGAGGCGCTCGCGCTTCCGTATCCCGGCACCCTGCCCGAGCCGGCCTGACCCCGATGTCGCAGGTACTCCTCGCGAGTCGTAACCGTAAGAAGCTGGCCGAGCTTCAGCGGGTCGTCGACGCCGCTGGCCTCACGGGCCTCGAGGTGATCGGGCTCGACGCCGTACCCGAGTATCCCGAAGAACCCGAGACGGGTGCGACGTTCGAGGACAACGCGTTGATCAAGGCCAGAGCGGGTGCGCGGTCAACCGGATTACCTTGTCTCGCAGACGATTCGGGAATCGAGATCGACGCACTCAACGGGATGCCCGGCGTGCTTTCGGCTCGATGGAGTGGCGTACACGGCGACGACGCGGCCAACAACGCACTCGTACTGGCGCAGCTTTCCGACACTCCAGACGGACGACGCGGCGCGGCGTTCGTGTCGGCGTGTGCCTTGGTGTCGCCGTCGGGCGACGAGACCGTCGTGTGCGGCGAGTGGCGCGGAGTGTTCGCGCGAGAACCGCAGGGCTCCAACGGATTTGGCTACGATCCGCTTTTCATTCCCGACGACGCGGTAGCTGCCGGACGCTCTGCCGCCGAGTTGGCACCGGCCGAGAAGGACGCACTGAGCCATCGCGGAAAAGCCTTGGCGCAGTTGGTTCCTGCGCTGCGCGCCCTGGCCTGAGGGTCGACGCGCCGTCAGCCGGCGTGAACCGCGAGCATCCGTGAGACCGACTCGGGCCACGTGAACTGCGCAGCACGCGCGCGAGCGGCCCCTTCACGTTCGGAACGCGGTATCGACAGAACACGCTCGACGGCGTGCGCGAACCCTGTCCCCGAATTGTCGGCGAGTGCGCCGCACGAGTCGTCGACCATTCCTGCGACGGCGGATGACCGCGATCCGACGACCGGCGTCCCCGACGCGAGCGATTCCAACGCCGACAGACAGAACGTCTCATGCGGGCCGGGAGCAAACGAGACGTCGGTGCTGGCCAAGAGTGCTGCGACCTCGCGCCGGTCACGCAGGTGGCCGAGGAAGGTCACCGGGAGCCCGCGCGCGGCGTGCTGCAGGGCGCCGCGCATGGGCCCGTCTCCCGCGATGACCAGATGCACGGGTAATCCTGCGCGGTGGAGTTTCGCAGCTGCCGCGATGGAGCGGTCCGCACGCTTTTCCATCGACAGTCGGCCGCAGTGACCCAGCAGCGTCGTCGACCCATCGGTCCAGCGAGCACTCAGTGTGGGGTCAAGGTGGTGTGGCGCGAACTGCTCCAAGTCGACACCGAGCGGTGCGCGGACCACGTTGCTGGCCCCGATACGTTCGAACTCAGCGGCGGCGAACCCGGTGGTGCACACCACAGAGTCATACGAGTTGGCTGTCGCGGCGTTTGCCCGATCGGCCAACGCGCGTGCGGTGCGAGCGGGCATCGCCATGGCGAGCAGCCTGTCGAGTCGCTCGTGTGACACCATCGTCGACGGGATGCCGCGGCGTCGAGCCCAGTCACCGAAGCCGCGCAGCGTCAGCCGGTCCGACACCTCGAGCGCGTCGGGGCGGATCGAAGCCAGAACGTCGGCGACGCGTCGAGCAGATGCCAGGCGGTAGCCGCCGGAGAATGGGATACCCGGCGCGCGCACCGAGATCTTCACCACTCCCGACGGCATCAGGTCTTCCCGGGATTCGCTTCCCGGTACGACGAGCGTCACGTCATGTCCGGCGGCGACGTAGCCGGCACCCCAGCGGTCGACGGCCGTGCGCAGTCCTCCGGAGCGCTCACCGTAGAAGTTGGCCAACTGGACGATGCGCACCCCGCCAGTCAGCCGCGCTCGCGTGAACGCAGCGCTACGCGTGCCTTAGGCCAGGTTGAACTGCGCCTTTACTTCCTTCGATCGGATGTGCTCGACATAGAAGGAGAGGAAGGGGATGGTGCCCGCGATGGCGGTCACGATGATCTTGCCGACCGACCAGCGCACCTTGATGCCGAGGTCGATCGCGCAGATGAGGTAGATGAAGTAGATCCAGCCGTGTACCGGCGGGACGAAGTCCAACACGTGATTGCCGAAGCCGTAACGCAGGATCAGCTCGGCGACCAACAGCAGCAGCCAGATACCGGTGATCCACGCGAGCACGCGGTAGCGAGTCAGTGCGCTCTTCACCTTCGCGACGGGCGTGGTGGTCTGCGTGGTCTGGGCGGTTTCGGCGGTCTGTGGGGTCTCGCTGCTCACCTGTGGTGTTCCTCCGTCTGTGTGGACTCGCGGGTCGTCGCGGGCGTGGTGACCGGGGCCTCGGTGCGCTCGCGGTCTGCGGCGGCGAGTTCGGCGAGGTAGCGGTTGTAGTCGGTGAGTGTGGAATCGTCGCGCGCGGGGTTCGCGGCGAACGACGACGCGCTCGGGGTGGTTGCCCGCTCGGGAAGTATGCCGTCGGGGATCTCGGTCACGCCCTTGGGCTTGAGCTTCTCGACCTCCTCCGGATCCGCTTCGAGCACGACGAACCGGCGGTACGCCCAGACGAACGCGACGGCGAACGCCGGCCACTGGAGCGCGTAGCCCAGGTTCTGACCGGTACCGCCCGACGACTCGAAACGATCCCACTGCCACCACGCCATGCCGAGACAGACAACGGCCGCGAGCGCCACCAGCACCAACAGTGCCGGGCGGTGCCGACGGGCACCACGACGCGTAGTAGACATACCTTCGACGGTACCTGGCCTGGGTCTATCGCCGCGCGACCGGTACTGTTGACCGCGCACGCGCGAGTGGCGGAATTGGCAGACGCGCTGGATTTAGGTTCCAGTGTCTTAGGACGTGGGGGTTCAAGTCCCCCCTCGCGCACCATGACCTTCGGTGCTCAGCCGGAAGAACTCCACCTGCGACACCTCGATGTCCTCGACGGTCCGCAGGCGCATCCCCGACGTCGTGGTCGGCACCGGCAGCGTGAAGATCCGGGTCTGTCTGTCCCAACGGAACGTGGCCGTTCGTTCATCGACGACGACCCACGTGTCGCTCGCATCGAGGGCCTCGACCGTCCACCCCACCGGCCCCGCAGACCGCGGGGTGACCGTGTAGTGGTCGACGAGTGTCGGGACGTCGAACGCCCAGCCGACCGCCTGCCCGGCCGTCAACGTCAACGGGGGCGTCGACGAGTCGTCGTCGAAGGCGTTGGCCGCGTCGCTCGGTCCGCGGGCGCAGCGGGGCGCGTTACCGGGAGAGGTCAGATCCCGCGGCGGCCGGGGCATTGCGCCAGGCGGTGTCAGTGACGGTGGTACCGACCCGGCGGCCCAGGTGGTCGGCTGTGGCCCGAGCGCGACGTGGATCACCGCACCGCGACGTAGGCGCTCACGAGGGACCGTGATCTGCTGCCACGGCTCGCCGTCGATGGTCACCGACTCGATGTAGCGGTTGGTCGTCGACGCCGCGGGCGCTTCGACGCGCACGACGGCGCCGTCGAGTGTCCAACTGATCGACGGGAACGTCGGTGCGGTGATCACGAACTCTCCGGAGCCGATGGTCAGCGGGTACAGACCGGTGGCCGCCAGCAGGTACCACGCCGACATCTCGCCGTTGTCCTCGTCGCCCGGGTAGCCCTGTCCGATCTCGGAGCCGAGGAACAGTCGCTGCGTCGCCTCGTGCACCATCTCCTGGGTTCTGGCATGGGCGAGGTTGCCCGGTGTCGACGCGAATGCGTACATGAACGGAATGTGGTGGGCCGGTTGGTTGGACAGCGCGAGCATGCCCATGCGGGTGTCGCGTGCTTCCCGCATCTCGTGGATGACGACGGGGTACGAACCGCGGACGTCGTCGCGTCCGGTCTCCTGCAGCGCGCGGAACTCGTCGAGTCGTCGGCACAGGGCGTCACGGCCGCCGTGCAGCGCAGCGATGCCCTCTCCGTCCTGTGGTGCGGTGACACATGTTCCCCACGCGTTGGTTTCGGTGTAGTCGAGTCCCCAGTTGCGGGGATCGAAGGTGTCGATGGGCCGGAATCTGCCGGATCGATCGCGGCCACGAAAGAAACCGGTATCCGGATCGAACACCGTGGCGTAGTTCGCGGCTCGAGCGGTGAACCATGTGGTGTTGGCCCGGAACTCGTCGATTCGAGGGTGCGTCGGGAAGCGGTCGGCGAGAACGCGCGAGAACACCGCGATGGCCGCGTCGTTGATCGCGGCGTCGACGGTCCAGCTCATGCCCTCGAAGGTCTCGGTGTCGGTGAACCCTCGAAACAGTGACCGGTGCATGCCCTTTCGTCCGACGCGCGGATCGTCGGACGGTGTGGTCGCGTTGCGTAGGCATGCGTCGTATGCGGATTCGAGGTCGAAGTCCAGTCCTGCCAGCGCCGCGTCGGCGAACACTGCGTCGCTGCTCGTGCCGGTCATGATGTCGGCAGGGCCCGGAGCCGACCAACGACTCGTCCAGCCGCTGCGTCGGTAGTGTTCGACGAAGCCGTCGATGAGTTCGGCGGTCGACGTCGGCCACACGAGTGTGCGCAGCGGCCAACTCGCCCGGTACGAGTCCCAGAATCCGTCCGTCGTCGTCAGTGCGCCGTCGACGACGGGTCGTGCGGTGTGAGTTGGACCGTCCTCCTGTACAGAGCAGAACGGATCGGCGTACGCCCAACGTGGTGTCTGCGGGGTGCCGATGTTCTCGTGTGCGATGTTCGGATACAGATGCACGCGATGCAGACACGAATACAGGGTGGTGAGCTGGTCGGCGGTGGCACCTTCGACGTCGAGTCGGCCGAGAATTTCGTTCCACGCGGTTCGGCTGGCCGCCCAGATCTCGTCGAAACCGCCTCCCGCGAGCCGCATGTCGTACTCGAGGTTCCGATGTGCCTGCTCGATACTGATGAACGACGTTCCGACGGCCAGAACGGCGCGCCGGTTAGCTGACACGTCGAGGTCTATCGAACCGAGGACCGCGCTACGTTCGTGCGTCGAATCGGCATGGGCGACCGAGGTCACCGGGACGTCGATTCGTGCCGAGAAATACATGCGGGGGACTGTGACCAATCCGCCTGGGCCGTCGACGAATCCGGTGACGAGTCCGTTGGTCGCATGGGTCAGGACCAGTGCTCCGGAATTGTCGAACTGGTCAAAGACGAGTGCGCCCGAATCGGTGGGAAATCGCATCCGAAGCCACACGGACCACAAGCCCGCAGTCAGCTCGGCGTCGATGCCACCGTGATCGGCGCCCCCGCCGAGGGGGACGGCGTAGCGATCGGGTCGGTCGGCCTCGTCCTCGTGTGAGAACCGGAGCGCACGGGCGGCGCGGTCGAGCAGTGGATGGCGACGTACCGCAGGGAAGAACTGCAGCACGCCGCGGTCGCCCATCCAGGGACTGGGAATGTGGGATGTCGCGAAAGACTGTAGCCGCGAACGATTCTCGGAGTCGTTGGCCTCGTGGTACGAGTACGGCCATCCCCGGTTCCCTCCGTCGGTCATCGGCAAGCCGAACACCGATCCGTGCGGTGGGGCCACCAACGGCGCGCAGTTTCCGCGGGAGAAGCGGTCACTCGAGTGCGTTCCGCGGGTCGTGCGTACACGATGGATGCGCTCGAGTGACTCGGGTTCGGCGCGGCGTAACCCCACGTCGTCGAGAAACCCGTGCATGCGCCGTCGTGTACGAGTCCCGTCGGCTCGTACGGGCGCCGTGATCCGTAGAAGCACCCGCGTGATGCGCCGACCGGTGAAGGCAGACAGCTGAATTCGTTTGAGCGTCCACTGGTCGACGGCGATGGTGCGCGAATCGTACTGCGCCGCCGGATTCACGACGACGCCGTGTTGGTCGCGCAGACGCTGATCCGACAGCGTGCTCCCATCGTCGAATTCGAGGTCGAGTGCGACCGCGGTCCCCGCATAGGAGTCCCGCACGTCGGGCTCGTCGGCGTCGAACACGGGATGCAGCGCATAGACGAGTTCCCGTTCGCTGTCGACGACGAGCCCCACGAGGTCGCAGTCGCCGACGTCGAAGACCAATTCACGATCGGCCTCCGCCGTGATGTCGTACACCCATGGTTGCGGCGACGTGAGACCAACTAGTGGCTTGGAGTTGACCGGGCGGGCGGGGCCGGGTCCGCGGCGCAGCGTGCCGTCTGCTCCGTCTCTGCGCCGAGATCCCCGCACGATCGCCACTTTAGCGAGCGATGCCCGTCGGTAGGACCGATACGGATGCGTGACGATGGTGCGGGGTCGGCGCGACACCCGATGCCCGCGGCAATCGGGGGATCGTGGCCTTCAGAGAATCGTGTCGACGACGAACTCCGATATCGCGCCGCGCGCGCCTACGCCGTTGGCGACCGCGGCGGCGCCCGGTTGTGCGACGCTCTCGACGCGCGCCACGTGGACCACGATTCCGTTGCGCATGAGCCAAACGTCGTCGGCTTGGACGCCGAGGGTGAGTAAGTCGCCGGGGCGTGCGATCGTGTGTGGTTCGGCGAGGTCGATCAGGCGGTCATCGGCGCGCAGGAGGAGGCTCAGCATTCCGTCCGGCGCGACGGCGCACCGAATCGCGTCGGGTGCTGTGGCGGTCTGCAGCGACTGTCGTCGTACCTCGAGGAACCACTGCCGTGACTCACCGGTGGGGAGTTCTGCCAGCGTGCGGTGAGTTCGTAGTCCGGCACCGACATCTCGATTCCCGCAACACCTCGTCGCGTCCCGGTGTTGCGCAGCACGCCGTCGGCCACCACATACTCCCCGGGTTCGCCCGACCAGATAACCGAGTTGCCACCCCACGCTGAGTCCGATGGTGCGCCCACCACCTCGCCGCAGTGGGAGAAGGTGTCGGAGCACCACACCCGTCGACGTCCATCGGCGCGAATCGGGGCGGGCAGCGGAATGCGCAGCGCTGCAGTGATCGTCGACGCCAACAGATCGTGTCCCGCCGTTGTCATGTGGACTGCGTCGGAGGCGATCAGGTGTAACGGATCCGCCTCGGGCAGGCCCGCCGCGCTGAACGGTTCCGATGCGTCGATCAGCAGCACAGTGTGGGAAGTCTCCGAGGCGATGGCGCACAACCGGTCTCGATAGTCGTTCCACGAGATCGTTCCGTCGTTGGTATCCATGCGGTGGTAGGAGTGCACCAGAACGTGCACCGTCGCCGGCGATGTGTCAGCGAAGTACGTGAGATTCGCGCGAATGTTGCGCTCGTAGGCCGCGGGATCGGCGCCGTCTCCGAAATCATTGGAACCGACCATGTGCGTCATGAGGATCGGCCGTAGCGACGCGATTGCCGCCCGACTTGTGTCGTCGAGGTAATTCGCCGACGTCGTACCCGAGACACCGGCATTGACCACCACGACGCCGGGCACGTCGGTCGACATCATCGACGATCCGGCGAGGGTGACCCGACCTTGCGACGGTCGGCCGTCCAGACGCGGATACGCGGCCTGCACCGTTCGCGCCCACCGTTGCACCCAGCTGTGCGACTGGTCGTCGAGGCCGTGGCCGGAGGTCGTCGACGATCCGGCGGTGACGATCACTGCTTGGCGCGAGCCCGCCGTGGCGAGCGCGGCGTGAACCCTGCCGAGGACGTGTGCGGACACCCGGCAAACGTTACTCGTGGTGCACACGGGTTCGGAGTGGCCGCAGCGGGTTGCGATCGGATCAAGATGGACATTTCGGGCACAGCTGGTGAGGTTGCGTCCGTAGCGTCGGGACATGAGCAGCTATGTGACCACCAATCCTGCGACCGGCGTCACCGAACGCGAATTCCCGACCCTCCCGGACGATCAACTCGACTCGCTCGCCAAGCGATCGCTCGACGCGTACACGCAATGGCGGGACACCACACCGGCGGCGCGCGCCGAGATACTTTCGCGCACTGCGGATCTCTACGAGAAGCGTGCTGACGAGCTGGCCGCGGCGATCACCACCGAGATGGGCAAGGTAACCAAACAGGCGGTCGGCGAGGTGCAACTGGCCGCCAGCATCTATCGCTGGTACGCCGACCACGGACCCGACCTTCTCGCGGACGAGGAGATCGACCCCCAGGGCGCGGCCGAATCACTCATCCAGCGTCGCCCCATCGGGCCGCTGGTCGGAGTGATGCCCTGGAACTACCCCTACTACCAGGTGGCACGCTTCGTCGCGCCGAACCTGATGCTGGGCAACACCATCATCCTCAAGCACGCCTCGATCTGTGCGGCGTCGTCGGCGCTGATGGCGGACGTCCTGCACGAGGCGGGTGTGGGTGAGGACGTCTACATCAACGCGTACATCAACAGCGACCAGGTGGCGAAAATGTTGGAGAACACCGCTATTCGCGGTGTATCGCTGACCGGTAGTGAGGCGGCGGGTGCCGCGGTAGGCGCAGAGGCCGCCAAGAACCTCAAGAAGTCGGTGCTCGAACTCGGTGGGTCCGACCCCTTCGTCGTACTCGATACCGACGACATGGCCCGCACCGTCAAGGTCGCCTCAAGGGCACGTCTGTCCAACACGGGTCAGGCCTGTAACTCGCCCAAGAGGTTCATCGTGCTCGACGACCTCTACGACGACTTCGTGGCCGGTCTCGTCGACGCCTTCAAGTCTGCGAAGGTCGGAGATCCGACCGACCCGGCGACACAGGTCGGGCCGCTGTCGTCGGAGAGCGCACGGGACACCGTCGCCGAGCAGATCGACAAGGCCGTACAACAGGGAGCGACACTGCACACCGGCGGCACGCCGATCGGCGACAGCGGCGCCTTCCTCGAGCCCGCAGTTCTGACCGACATCACTCCCGAGGCCGATGCCTACTCAGAGGAGATCTTCGGCCCGGTGGCGATGGTCTACAAGGCCAGCTCGATCGATGACGCGGTCCGTGTGGCCAACGACGTCCAGTTCGGGCTCAGCGGATCGGTGTGGAGTACCGACATCGAGAAGGCGCAGCAGGTTGCCGACCGACTCGACGTCGGTATGGCCTACATCAACGAGCACGGCACCACGCTGCCCGGACTGCCCTTCGGCGGGGTGAAGCGGTCCGGCTATGGTCGCGAGCTCGGTCGTTGGGGGATGGGCGAATTCGTCAACACCCGGCTGCGCCGCACGTCCGAGAAGTAGTGCGGCGAATCCGGTTGCGATCGTCCTCGTAGATCGAGACCGATCGCAACCGGATCTGCGACCGTGGTCAGCCGGCTGCCGGAATGGTGAAGGGTAGCCCCGGCACCGGAGTGATCGCGGGCTTCGTCGACGGGGCCGTCGACGGTGCTGTCGCGCGGCGACGATCCTCACCGGCGGGCGTTGACGGCGACGTCGTAGGCGTGTCGGGCTTCACCGACTTCTCCGCGGCGGTCTTCTCGATGTCGGTCTTGTCGGTGCGGGCACCGTCCCTGGCGTCGCGCAGCTTCTTGTTCTGCTCGGCGCCCAGCCCGGTGCCCGTGGTGTCGTCTTCACGCAGACACATCGAGCGGATCACGTTGTGGTAGTTGACCAGTCCGTACGTGATGGCCGCCGAGCCCGCCGCGTTGAGCAGGCGGACGGGAGTGAGCGGAAGGCCTTCGGGAAGTACTTCGCCCTCCACCAAACCACCGGCAGTGGCGAACAGGTGGAGTGACAGATACAGCGAGTAGTACGCGGCGGTCATTCCCTTGGTGACGGTGAGGTCGGAGAGCGGTACCGTCGCCGCGAGGTTGTCGCCCTGGCCGATGTTGTGCCCGAGGCCCAACGCGATGTCGAGGGGTGCGCCCCCGACATAGGGAATGATCGTGCCGATGTAGGAGGCGATCGATTCCGCCGTGTTGAAGTCCGCGGGATCGGCAGGAATCAGGTTGTGCGGGATCGGGGTCGACCGCATCGTCGAAAGAATGCGCTTGGTCTCGTTGCGGATGTTGCGCTTCTGCGCCTCGGTGGTGACCATCGTCTGCGCATAGTCTGAGGTGCGGGTCACGATGCGCGACAGCGGAAGTGAACCGACGGGCGCACAGGTCTTGTTGTCGGCGAGTGCGAGTTGATCGGCGATGTCCTGCACGATCGCCGGGATCGGAATGTTGTAGCGAACAGTCTCACTCGGACGGCCGGCGTCGTCCTTCTGTTCCTTCGTGACGCGCGCGACGCACTGGTTGATCATCGAGCTGGCTATCGCCTGATAGGTGTACTGGGCTCCGAGCGCGCTGGCAGACACGCCGATCTGGAGCAGGCTCTTCCAGGTGATGAAGTCCTTAAGCGCGTCGAGTTGGGTACCTGTCAGAGGGCTTCCCGAGATCGGTGCGATCTGCGACAGCACCTTTGCCGGTGCCACGACCGTCGTGAACAGGTACAGCCAGGCGGTCTCGACCGCCTGCATGAGCGTGATGCGGCTGACCGGGATGGCCTCGTTCTGCTTGCCGTCGCGAACCTTCAAGAGCTGCACCACGATCCACTGAGAGATCGGGCTCCGGTATTTGGTGGCCGGGTCGTCGGAGTCGGCTCCGAGTGCAAGCGGGTTGTCGGAGATGGCCAGCGTCGAGACGTTCATGTGGTCCATGTCGCGGTGCGCCTGGGTGCGTGCGGCATAGGCGTTCTGCTTCAGTTGCGGCGGGAGCGACGGGAGGATCGACTCGAAGAGCGAGTCGTAAACCACCGAGAGCGAAGTGAATTCAGCACTGACACAACTGGTTTCCTTGCCCAGATTCTCCTTGGGCGTTGCCAGCAGTGAGCGCTTCGACTTGCCGATCCGGTCGAGACGCTCGTCGTATGTCTCGGCGGGACGCGTTGTCGGCTTTACCTTGATCTGTGCCGCTTGCGTCGCGACTTGCTGCTGGTGAGCGGCCTGCGTTGCCACCACAGCTGCCGTGCCGTTACCGGTGGCGCCGGCGGCAAAGACCGAACACAGCGTCGTTGCCGCGGTGACGCGGACCAGCCACTTCGTCCCGGTTCTCGATCGTCCTGCTGCCACCGGGTGGTCCCGACCCACGCCACGCACCATGGAGCACTCTCTTCTCATGTGTCACCGAAATGGTGTCTGCCGACTGCTCATCTCATCCCGCCGAGAGCACCAGCACATCGGCTCAGTTGGTGAGGTTAGCATAACCTTAATGAAACTCTAAGGTCACTATCAGGTCTCGGCTGACACCCGGAAGGTTAGGGCACTTTGAGGAACCCGTACAGACTTCTCGGCGAATTGATCTAAGTGTCGTCCGCCACCGCCCCAGCCGTGTGGTCTGCTGGACATCGCCACACGAAGTATCGAAAGGTCGGTGACGCATGTCTGACCCCGCGTTCGGGCGTCTTCCTCTCGACGACTTGTCGGTTGTCGATTCACTCGGAGCGGATCTGCGTGCGGCGCAGTACAACTCCGATGGAGTCGCCGCACTTCTCGGTGACGATGCCAACGCCGCGCTCGGCAAGGGAGTGTGGTGGCCTGCGTTACGGGCCGCCTCGCTGGCGCCTGCCGATCGCCGACCCCTCGCGACGCTGATACGACTCTTCCTCCTCGGCTCCGACGAGCCGCGCGAGGCCGCCGAGCAGGCGTTTGCGTCGACGCCGCTGGACGCGCTCGCGGCGAACGGGGTCGTCGAGTTCGTCGACGACGAGCGGGTCCGCGCCATCCTCGACATCCGACCGCACGCCGACGACGTCCGCGACTACCTCGTCGTCTCCGACCAGGACGCCGCGATGCGATCGGGTCCGGTCGCCCCCGATCACGTGCTGGGGATCGGCGGAGCGTCGATCTCGTTGGCGCGGGCGATCATTCGTGACCCGGTCGAATCGGCATTGGACCTCGGTACCGGGTGCGGAATCCAGGCGCTACACCTCGGAACCCACGCCGATCGGATCGTCGCGACGGATACCAACCCCCGCGCGCTGGCGCTGGCGGCCGCGACGGCACGCCTCAACGGGATGTCTTGGGATCTGCGCGAGGGCAGTCTGTTCGAGCCCGTCGGCGACGAGCGCTTCGACCTGATCGTCTCCAACCCGCCGTTCGTCGTCGGGTCAGGGTCGCAGGACTACGAGTATCGCGACTCAGGGATGGAGGGCGACGCCCTGTGTGCGCGCCTGATCCGCGAGTTGCCCGCGCGCCTGAACCCCGGAGGCACGGCGCAGTTGCTTGCCAACTGGATCGTCTACGAGGACGCGGACTGGCGCGATCGAGTGGGTTCGTGGATCGCGGAGACGGGGCTCGACGGGTGGGTTGTGCAGCGCGAGCTGGCCGATCCCGTCGACTACATCTCGCTGTGGTTGTCCGACGCGGGCGAAGAACCGGATCAGATCGCCGCGCGAGGATCCGCCTGGCTCGACTGGTTCCAGCGGGAGCGCATCGCGGGAATCGGCATGGGAGTCATCACACTTCGGGATCGCCGGGGTGGATCCGACGGCCCGCCCGACGTCGTGAGCGAAGAGATCACCGGCGCGGGCGAGGAGATGACCGGCCCCGAGGCCAAGGCATTTCTGGACCGTCGTGACTATCTGCGGACCACCTCCGACGACGCGCTGCTCGCCGCTCGACTGAAGACCTCCCCGGTATTCCTCGACGCGCAGTCACTTCCGAGCGACGACGGCTGGCAGGAGATCGGAGCATCCGTGCGGCGTCCGGGCGGGCCGGGCGCCGTCCTCGGCGTCGACGAGGTCTCACGGGCGTTGCTGGCGGGTTGCCGAGGTCAGGTGCCACTGGGAGCGCTCATCGACCTCCTCGCCGACTTCCACGACGTCGACGCCGACGCGCTTGCCGCCGCAGCGCTACCGGTCGTCCGTGAGGCCATCGGGCGGGGCATCCTCTACGAGGTGCGCTGAGCAGGCGCCGACCAAGTCCGCTCCAACCGGACGCAGACCACAACAGATCAGCCCGACCGGATTGTCCGACCCCGATCTGATAGGACCGGGGTCGACACCTGACGTTCACCGCGACGTCGCCTCGTCGTTGACATGAGCTGGTCATCTGAGAGGGTTCGCGACCGGCCCCGACGTCCATGGGGCGCAACTCATTCGGGGAGGCAACACCATATGCGTCGGTTCGGAAGTCGCAGATTACTCACGGCCGCAGTCGTTTCCGCCATCGCCGGCGTCGGGTTGCTCGTACCCACGACCGCGACGGCAGCTCCCGCGGCATGTGCATTCACTCCGACCACGGTCTCGGCGTCGAGCGGCTTCACCGCGGGCGAGAAGTCGGCGCCGTTCGCGACGGCGAAGCCCGCGAATCACATCGCGACGCTCGACGCGTTCTCGTCGCTGTCTCCGGTGATCAAACAGCAAAACCTTCTCGAGGCCATCGCGGTGAACAATGCTGCGAGCCCGAAGGTGTCGGCGTATGCGGTCGACGACAACTACGCGATCGAGGGACCCGCGATCTTCAACGCCCTCGGCTCGAAGCTCTCGCCCGCGTTCTTCGACGCCCTCAAGGCAGGGCAGCTCCCGAAGACGAGTGAGCTGCTGCTCGGCGACAAGGCGTTGGTCGGCGATCGCGTCGGCACGTCGAAGGAGAAGAAGTACTTCGACTACCGGCGGCCGTTCGAGGTGGCGCCCACTCTCGTCCGTCATTACGGCGACGGCCGTCCCGATCTCTACGAATCGGTACGCGGCAGCGGGTCGTACCCGTCGGGACATACCACCTGGGGCTACACGCAGGCCTTCCTGATCGCGACCATGTTGCCCGAGGTCGGGCCGCAGGTTCTCGCCCGTGGCGCTGAGTACGGTTATCACCGCGTCGTGCTCGGCGTGCACTACCCGCTCGACGTCATCGGTGGGCGCATGCTTGCCGAGAACATCACTTCCGAGGTCATCGCCGACCCGAGTTTCGCAACGCTGCTGGCGCAGGCACGGGCCGAACTGCGGTCGGTACTCGCTGCGCGGGTCGGTGCGCCGATCGGCCGCATCGTCGGCTGCCAGCAGCCCTACATAGGGACCGACGCCGCGTTGAGTAGCTACCGCCAGCGCTCGACCTTCTCGTTCCTGCCGACCGGACCCGCTGCGCCACTTCAGGTTCCGGCCGGCGCCGAGAACCTGATCCGGGCCGCCCATCCGGGGTGGTCGACGCAGCAGCTGCGAGACCTGTTGGCTCGGACGGCCTTGCCCGGCGGGTATCCGCTCGACAAGACCGGAGCGAACGGCGGCTGGCAGCGACTCGACATCGCGCGTGCGTGGGTGGCTCGCTGAGGAAGGCCGCGCAGCTCAGATAGGTCGGATCGGAGCGCAGAAAACCACGTCCCTCGGGGCCTCCGCACGTACCGGTACATGCGGAGGCCTCGAGAGGCGTAACTTTCTGCGCAGCCGACCTGAGTTTTCGGACCAGTCAACGGCTACGGGAACTCAACCGGGTACAGCTTCGCTGACAGGTTCGCGTTCCGAGGTACAGCAGCCGAGCTGTCGGACGGCGGAGCGGCGGGGCTGTGAGCCGCGCGGTAGGCGATCGCGGGAAGTCTATGGAGCTTGTCGATCTCAGCGGCGCGTCGAAGTTCCGCCCACGCCCAGCAAGCACCGAAGACGAGCAGCGTGACGGCTATAGACGTGGTCTCGTCCCAGGGGCGGTGGGCGACGTGGATCGGAACGATGATCAGGGCGATCGCCTGAATGACATACGAGTCGAGGCTGCGCGCTCCGGTCATCACAAGAGGCCGCAACCAGTCGTGATGCCACACCCGAAGTAGCGCGCGGAACACCCCGTACACCGCGGGTACGACGACCCAGGCGCCCAGCGCGCGTGCCGGCGCGAAGCTGACCTTGTCGGCGAAGTGGGATTCGAGTTCGGCCCACGGGCCGGTGTCGATCACGTAGTGGAAGACCAACCAGACGCAGACCGCCCCGACAAGGACTGCAGGCAGGTATCTGTCGATGAAGCGAGCTCCCTGCCATCGTTGACGAGGCTCAAGAAAGTTCCCCAGGTGTGCTCACTGAAATTCCCCACCCGTGGGCGGTTTCTACTGTAGCGACCTTCTGGTGGGTGCGGTGGCGGTGCGCTGGCTGTGGGTGCGGGCGTGATGGTCACGAAGCCGGTAGGAGTCGCCGTCGAGTTTGAGCACGACGGAGCGATGCAGCAGCCGGTCGAGCATGGCTGCGGCGACGGTGGTGTCACCGAGCACTTCGCCCCATTCGGCGACGGACCTGTTGGTGGTGATGACGATGGATGTTTTCAAATATCGTTGCGCCACAACCTGAAACAAGGCTGAAGCGGCTTCGGCCGGCAATGGGAGGTAGCCGAGCTCGTCGATGACGAGCAAGGTGGGTCCGGCGAAGAATCGCATGCAGGTGGCCCAACGTCCTTCGATCGCGGCTTTGTGGCAGCGTGCGGCCAGGTCGGCGGCGGTGGTCACATAGGTGCGATAGCCGGCGTGGACCGCGGCGTTCGCAAGCCCGACCGCCAGATGCGTCTTGCCCGTACCCGGCGGACCGATGAGCAGCACGTTCGTCGACGATTCGAGGTAGGCACACGTCCCGAGTTCGCGGATCAGCGCCCGGTCCACGCCGGGCGCGGCGTCGTAGTCGAAGCCGTCCAACGTGGCCGGGGTGGGCAGGCACGCGAACCGCAACCG
>NZ_LZMO01000259.1:0-30502 GCF_001665715.1 Gordonia sp. 852002-10350_SCH5691597 | reverse complement strand
AACCGACGGCCGTCACGATCCTGGCGATGACCACGACGATCCACAGCTCACACGCGATGGCCACCGAGTCGGGCAGCTTAGGGCGCTCGCGCTGCCCGTCTGCCTGCGCGGACGTGGGGTCGCGACGCGGATCGAGAAATTGCGACATAGCTCCAGCGTAGTGAACGCAGCTTGGTGCGCGATGAGGACCTGCGCGGCGCGACTGCGTACACAACTTCGACGTCAGCGCGAGGCCACGACAATAATATCGACGGCGGCCCGCTGACGTCACGATTGTGTACACACGTCGGGCCGGACGAGGCGCGCGGGCGCGATGACGGCTGCCCACGGCGCGAGGTGGTCTCGACTCGGGTCCTCGCTGCGCTCGGGCCCGCTCGACCAGCGGTGAGGCGGCCTAGGCCAGCTTGGCGGCGACCTCGGTCGCCCACCGACCCGACACGAGAGGCTTATGCCAACGCTGCGGCGACCTCGGTCGCCCACCGACCCGACGCGAGAGGCTTATGCCAACGCTGCGGCCACCTCGGTCGCCCACCGACCCGACGCGAGAGGCCTATGCCAACGCTGCGGCCACCTCGGTCGCCCAGTACGTCAGGATGATCGAGGCGCCGGCGCGTTTGATCGAGGTCAGAGACTCGAGGATGGCGGCGTCGCGGTCGATCCAGCCGCGCTCGGCGGCGGCGGTGATCATCGAGTACTCGCCCGAGATCTGGTAGGCCGCGACGGGAACGTCGGAGATCTCGGCGACGTCGCGGACGATGTCGAGGTAGCTCATGGCGGGCTTGACCATCACGATGTCGGCGCCCTCATCGAGGTCGAGGCGCACCTCACGAAGAGCCTCGGTGCGGTTGGCCGAATCCTGTTGGTAGGTGCGACGATCACCCTGCAGCGACGACCCGACAGCCTCGCGGAACGGGCCGTAGAACGCGGACGCGTACTTGGCCGAGTACGCGAGAATCCCTGTGTCGGTGAGGCCTTCGGCGTCGAGCGCGGCACGAATCTCGGCGACCTGACCGTCCATCATTCCCGACGGGCCCAGAAGGTGCGCACCGGCGCGGGCCTGCGCGAGTGACATCGACACGTAGCGTTCGAGTGTCGCGTCGTTGTCGACACGGCCGTCGTCGGAGAGCACCCCGCAGTGCCCGTGGTCGGTGAACTCGTCGAGACAGGTGTCGGCCATGAGCACGGTCGACTCGCCGAGATCGTCTGCGAGAACACGTAATCCGCGATTCAGGATGCCTTCGGGATCATCGGCGCCGGACCCTACGGCGTCCTTGTCCTCGGCCTCGGGAACACCGAAGAGCATCAACCCGCCGACGCCCGCACGCACGGCTTCGTCGGCCGCTTTGCGCAGCGAGTCGAGAGTGTGCTGCACGACGCCGGGCATCGATCCGATCGGACGCGGATCGTCGATGCCGTCGGCGACGAACATCGGCAGCACGAGATCGGCTGGGCGCAGCGCGTTTTGCGCCACCAGCCGACGCATCGCCGGCGTGGTGCGCAATCTGCGGGGTCGAATAACCGGTGTCATACGCCCCACCTCTACGACCGCGACCGCCGCGACTTCTTGCGCGGAGGGGGCAGTGCGCCCTCGGCCCGCAGGCGAGCGGCATGCTCGGCGAGGGCGTCGACCAGTTCGGTCACCGACGCCGACTCCGGCTGAACGTCGACGCGCAGTCCGAATTCGGTTGCGGTCTCGGCAGTCTTGGGGCCGATACACGCAACGATGGTGCGCGCGTGCGGCTTTCCGGCGATGCCGACCAGGTTGCGGACCGTCGAGCTCGAGGTGAAGCAGACGGCGTCGAATCCGCCGGTCTTGATCATCTCGCGCGTCTCGGCGGGCGGCGGAGCGGCTCGCACGGTGCGGTACGCGGTGACGTCGTCGATCTCCCAACCGCGATCACGCAGGCCCTCCGAGAGGGTCTCGGTGGCAATATCGGCGCGCGGCAACAGGATTCGGTCGACCGGGTCGAAGACGTCGTCATACGGCGGGAAGTCTTCGAGGAGTCCGAGGCTCGACTGCTCGCCGGACGGAACCAACTCGGGGTTGATGCCGAACGTGCGCACCTTCTCGGCAGTCGCCTCGCCGACGCAGGCGATCTTCACGCCGGAGAATGCGCGGGCGTCGAGTCCGAACTCGGCGAACTTCTCCCACACTGCACGCACCGCGTTGGTCGAGGTGAACACGACCCACTGGTAGCGACCGTCGACGAGCCCCTTGACGGCGCGCTCCATCTGCGCGGGGCTGCGGGGCGGCTCGACCGCGATGGTCGGGACTTCCTTGGGCACCGCGCCGTGGCTGACGAGGCGCTCACTCATGTCGCCCGCCTGGTCCTTGGTGCGGGGCACCAGCACGGTCCAGCCGTACAGTGCACGCGACTCCCACCAGGAGAGCTTGCCGCGCTGGCTGACCACCTTGCCGATGGTGAGGATCAGCGGTCCGCTCAGCGCGTTGCCCTGCTCGTTGAGCGTGGCCAGCGTCGCCTCGATGGTGCGCTGTGCGCAGGTGGTGCCGTTGATCGTGATCGCAACGGGTGTCTGAGGGGCGAGTCCGTGCTCGGTCAGTGCGCTGGCGGTCTCGGCCAGATGACCCGACGTCGCGTGCAGCACCAGCGGTCCCGGTGCCGCGGCGAGCGCAGCCCAGTCGACGCCTTCGGCGCGGACGTCGGCCTCGGTGTGGCTCGAACCCAGCGGCATGCCCGCGTAGCTCGGCACCACGGATGCCGCAGGCAGTCCTGGCAGCACCTCGAAGGCGACCGAGGTACGCGAGACGGCGTTGACCTCGGACAGCACCGAATCGGTCGTCAGCGGATCACCGGAGACGACGCGGACGACGTCGTCGCCCTCCTTGGCGGCGGCTACCAGCGTGCGCGCGACCTCTGCGGGATCGCCGAGTGCGGGATGGACGATCTGGTCCTGCTCCTCGACGATGTCTTCGGCGGGAGTCGACGTGTCGTCTGACTCGGTCTCGTCGGTGGCCTGGTCGGCCTTCTTCGTGTCGTTCTTGGTGCTCTTACGCGCGGATTCTGCGGGCTCCTGCCGATGGGCGGAGCCGATCATCGCCACGACGGCTGCTGGAACGTCGGGATCGATGAAGGCGGTGGTCGCGTTCGCGATCACTGTCCGCGCACGCACGGTCAGCAGGTCGGGATCGCCGGGACCCGATCCCACGAAGAGGATTCGACCCGGATTGGCCTTCTTCGTACGGCTCATGCGTTCGCACTCTCCTGCCCTCGTTGAGAGGGCTGCAGTTCTTCTCTGCTGCTCAGGAGTTGACGAGTTCGCCCGCTCCCAGATCCAGCAGTTCGGCGGCGAGGCCTCGTCCGAGTTGTTCGGCGTTGTCGACCGGACCCACCACCGAAGCGCGGATCACGTCGGATCCGTCCTCGGCCGCCACCGCCGCGCGTAGCGACAGTTCAGCGAAGATGCGCCCGTCCTCATCGATCGACTCGACCACTTCAGCTATCGCACCGACCGGCGCGGTACATCCGGCTTCGAGAGCCGCCAATACCGCACGCTCGGCGTCGACCGCCACGCGGGTGGCCTCGTCGTCCAACTCGGCGAGAATTCTCACCAGTTCGGCATCGTCGGAGCGGCACTCAACTGCCAGTGCACCCTGCGCCGGTGCTGGTAACAGCACCACGGGATCGAACGCTTCGGTGACCTCTTCGGCCCTGCCGATGCGGACGAGTCCGGCACGGGCGACAACGACTGCGTCGAGTTCGCCGCCGGCGACTTTGCCCAACCGAGAATCTAGGTTGCCTCTTAGGGGGCGGATTTCCAAACCGAGACCCAATGCTTTAAGCTGTGCGGCCCTTCGCGGGGAGGACGTGCCGATCGTCGCACCCGGAGGCAGCGCTCCGAGCACCAAGTTACCCCTGCTGACCAGCGCATCTCGTGGATCTTCCCTGGGTGGGACCGCCGCTATCCGCAGGCCTGGATCGGGTGCTGTCGGCAGATCTTTGTAGGAGTGGACGGCGACGTCGATCTCGCCCGCATGCAACGCGTTGCGAATGGCCGTCGTGAACACTCCGACGCCGATCTCGGCGACCGGAGCCGCCGACGCGTCGCCGGCCGTCTTGATGATGACCAGCTCCGCGGGGTGCCCGTTGGCGGTCAGAGCGTCGGCGATGGTCTGCGATTGGGTACGGGCGAGCAGCGAGCCGCGCGTACCGATGCGAATAGGGTTCAACGCTCTCCCTGATCGGCCGACTTCTCGCCGACGCCATGCTTGTCGCCCAGACCGCTCTCCGGTGCTGAGACGGCCTCGGCTGCGCCGGGCTTGAGCTCGAAGAGTTCGCGTAACGCCTCGGCGTAGTGGTCGCCGTTGGGCGTCGAAGCGAGTTGTTTGACCCGGACCGTGGGGGCATGCAGCAGTTTGTCGACGACGCGTCGAACCGTCTTGGCGACCTCATCGCGCTGAGCGCCCTCGAGGTCGGGCAGGCGGGTCTCGAGCCGGAGAATCTCTGCCTCGACGACGTCGGCTGCGCGTTGACGCAGAGCTGCGACGGTCGGCGTGACCTCTGCCTGACGCTGGAGGGTCAGGTAGTCGGCGAGCTCTCCGCCGACGATCGAGCGAGCCGCGGCCGTGTCGTCGTGAGCGGCCTGTGCCTCGGAATCGCCGCGCAGGCTCTCGATGTCGATGACGTGGACGCCGGGTAGGCGCGCGGCGGCGGGGTCGACGTTGCGGGGCAGCCCGAGGTCGCAGATGATCAGCGGCTGCACAGCGGTACGGGCGGCGAGTGCCGAATGCACCTCGCCGACGCCGACGACGGTCCCGATCGAGCCGGTACATGCGACAACGACGTCTGCGGACGCCATCACGGCAGGCAGGTCGTCGAATCCGACGCCGCGCACGGCGACACCGGGATGATTGGCCGCGATATTGCCTGCGAGGTGCTCTGCGTTGGCGACGGTCCGGTTGACCACGACGAGCTCGCGAACGCCCTCACGGGCCAGCTGGGCGGTCGCAAGACCCCCCATGGCGCCTGCGCCGATCACAACGGCCCTGCGCAGCGACTGCTCGGGATCGATCTCGGGCGCCGCCGTCTTCAGCAGATACTGGGCGCGATGCAGCGCGACCGACACGACCGACGCCCCCGCGCGGTCGATTCCGGTCTCGGAGTGCACCCGCTTGCCGACGCGCAACGCGTGCTGAGCGAGCTCGTGCAGGGTGCGGCCGGTGGTCTTGTTGGCGTCGGCGTCGAGGTAGGCGTTACGGATCTGACCGAGGATCTGCTGCTCGCCGACGACGATCGAGTCGAGGCCTGCGGCAACGGTGAACAGATGCTCGACGGCGGCCTCGGAGTAGCGGACGTAGGCGTGTCGGGTGAGGTCGTTGATGGAAAGCCCGGAATGATCGCCGAGCACGTCACCAACGGCTTCGAGTGCGGGGTGGAATGCGTCGACGACGGCGTAGATCTCCACGCGATTGCAGGTCGAGACGAGCATGGCCTCGGAGATCGCACGCGACGACAGCAGGTCGTCGACGAGCTTGGACCGGTCGTGGTCGGAGACCGCGAGTCGCTCCAGAACGTCGACGGGTGCGCTCCGATGGCTGATTCCGAACAGCAGAACACTCACCGCGTCACCGTCTCCATCGCAGATCTCGCACTGATCATCCCTGACCCACACTCCGTATGTCTGTTCTGGGGACGCCTCGTTCCGCGACGCCAACCCCTGGCAGTTGCTCAACGGCCAGCTCGGCGACGGGCCTCGTGGTCTCGAGCGGCACGTCCTCAGGCAGGTTGACATGGCCCTGCTGCCCGTCTTCCCCGACAGACGACAGGGTGCGTGACGCGTGGAACGTCAGCACCTGCAACTCCAAGGCTAGATCAACCTGTCTGACGACGACATCGGAGTCCGTGGACAACGTTGCGGCGGTCACGTTCAGCAGTTGCCGGATTCCCGCCGCGATCAACGCGTCGGCCGCACGTTGTGCCTTGTCAGGACCGGTGGCGATCACGCCGATGTCGACCGCGCCGATCGTCGGATCGCTTGCAAGTGATGCCAGGCGCGCGCACGGGGAGACCACCACGCCGTCGACGACGGTCCCGACGATGTCCGGATCGTCGTCGAACATCGCGACGACCCGGAAGGCGCGGTCGGTGGCTGTGTGCGCGACGAGCAGGCGGCCCAGGGTGCCTGCGCCGACGAGCACGACGGTGTGGACGGTGTCGGTGTGCAGAGCGAGCGCGATGCGAGCGGTGAGGCGGCCGACGTCGTATCCGACGCCGCGGACGCCGTTGGCGCCGACGTGGGACAGGTCTTTGCGAAGCATGGCGGGATTGACTCCCGCTGCGGTCGCCAATTGGCCGCTGGAGGCGACCAGAATGCCCCGCTGCCCAAACGAGCGCAGAACGTGGAGGTAGGTGGCCAGGCGGGTCACCGACGGCTCGGGGATGCGATCAGACGCCGACCCGATAGCCATTGCGCAAACTCACTTTCGACTGTCCCGACCGAGTCATCAGCGTAATACGCGGCCTTCGACGCACGGCACGCGACCCGCAGCGGGCGCTCAGGGTTTCGCGGAGCCTTCAGCGGTTGGCGGCGTCGAGGTCGGCGCGCAGCCGTGGCTCGTCGACCTCCCAGTAGCTGTGCTCTTCGCCGTCGAGCAGGACGACGGGCAGACGGTCGCCGTACTCGGCACGAAGCTCGGTGTCGCCGGAGTTCGCGGCGGCGTCGACGTCGACGATGTCGAACTCGACGGACAGCTCGCCGCAGATCCGATCGAGGTCGGCGCGGGCGGCCTCACAGGCCGAGCAGCCGTCGCGAGTGAGCAGCGTGATGGACATCGAACGAACTCCTTCGACGTTGGTG
The DNA here is from genome assembly GCF_001665715.1 of Gordonia sp. 852002-10350_SCH5691597. Taxonomy (NCBI): domain Bacteria; kingdom Bacillati; phylum Actinomycetota; class Actinomycetes; order Mycobacteriales; family Gordoniaceae; genus Gordonia; species Gordonia sp. 852002-10350_SCH5691597. Next base: position 23,686 of record NZ_LZMO01000259.1, on the reverse strand, counting down.
CCAGAACAGTCTGACACCATGACTACTCTGTTGGTGAGTAGGCCTGAGCGAGGGCGGCATTCGTGAGTGGTTGTGCATTCGTGAGAGGTGGAGGGTGGGCGTGACCTCTGAGGGCGAGGAGCCGAACAACGAGGTTCCCGAATCCGGGTCCGAGGTGTCCGACGTCGGCGGCACCCCGCCGGAGAGCACCACGCCAGACGACGCTCCGTCGGGCACCGCCGACGAGCTGGCGGTACGACCGGCACCCAGCGGCGAAGACTGGGAATCACACGCCGACGACGTCGACAGCTCCGGCGGCGACGATGACGACGAGATCCTTGCGGTAGAGGACGACGACGAATCCGGGCGTGTCACGACCTGGATCTCCGAACGGGCCACCGCGGCCACCGGACGCTTCCGGCAGACCGCGCAGGAACTGCGACAGGCCCTCGCGGGCGAGGCGTCGGCGCAGGCGGCAGTCGACTCGCTGCGCGCCCGCTCACCGAGCGAGTCCGACGTCGCCGTCGACCTCACCGCCGCGGCATTCTTCGACGTCGACAACACCCTGGTCCAGGGAGCGTCGATCGTGCACTTTGCACGCGGACTCGCTGCGCGCAAGTACTTCTCGTACTCCGACATCTTCGACTTCGCGTGGACGCAGGCCAAGTTCCGCATCACGGGCAAGGAGAACGCCCAAGACGTCGCGGAGGGTCGCGAAAAGGCGTTGTCGTTCATCGCGGGTCGCGAGACGGCCGAGCTCGCCAGACTCGGCGAGGAGATCTACGACGAGTACATCGCCGACAAGATCTGGCCTGGCACAAGGGCTTTGGCGCAGCGCCATCTCGACGCCGGCCAGCAGGTATGGCTCGTCACCGCGACTCCGGTGGAGCTGGCGCAGACCATCGCCGACCATCTGGGCCTCACCGGTGCACTCGGCACCGTCGCCGAGAGTGTCGACGGCAAGTTCACCGGTCGGCTCGTCGGCGACATCCTGCACGGCCCCGGCAAGGCACATGCCGTGCGCGCGTTGGCAATTCGCGAGGGGCTGAACCTCAAGCGGTGCACCGCGTACTCGGACTCACACAACGACGTCCCGATGCTGTCCCTGGTCGGGCGCGCCGTCGCGATCAACCCCGACGCCGACTTGCGCGACGTCGCGAAGGTGCGCGGCTGGGAGATGTACGACTTCCGCACCGCCCGCAAGGCCGCGAAGTACGGGGCGTCGACCGCCCTGGTCGTCGGGGCCGCCGGCGCCGCCGGCGCGGGCGCCGTGAAGCTGCTGCGCAACAAGGGCTGACGCGGGGGGTCGGGTCGTCGGGCTTCGGACTTCGGGCTTCGGATTTCGGCGCGCGCTGGCGGAAAGTAGGGGAAGGATTCTTCCCCTGGAAACCTCCCGCAGGCCGGGTCGTCGAAAGTAGGGGAAAGAATCTTTCCGGCACTTCCTTACCCCTCCCCCGGAAGCTTCGCGGGGACGAGCACGAAACCCGAGGAAAGAACCCTTCCCCCAGAAACTTCGCGCCAGCAGCTCCCGAAACAGCCTGCCGGACCGTCGAAGCGACCGCCAAAAGTAGGGGAAAGAATCCTTCCGCCACTTCCCGACCCCTCCCCCAGAAACTTCGCGAGGACGAGCACAAAACCCGAGAAAAGAATCCCTCCCCCAGAAACTTCCCGCCGGCTCGACGGCCAAAACAGCCCGCCGGACCGTCGAAACGACCGCCAAAAGTAGGGGAAAGAATCCTTCCGCCACTTCCTTACCCCTCCCCCAGAAGCTTCGCGGGGACGAGGACGAAACCCGAGGAAAGAACCTTTCCCCTAGAAACCTCCGCCGCCCGTGCACCACAGTCTGAGGAAAGAACCTTTCCCCTAGAAACCTCTCGCGGGCTCGACGGCCAAAACTAGCGGAAAACCCTTCCCCTGGGAACCGCCCGCGCACTCGACCTCAGAGCGCCGCGACCGGGCTCGATGGGTCGATCAGCACCTTGGCGTGGTGCTCCGCGCCGCCGAGGATCTCGAAAACGTCTGCGACGGCGTCGAATCCGACGATGCCGGTGACCAGCGGGGTCACGTCGACCTTGCCGTCGGCGATGAGGTGCAGCGCGGTGCGGAACTCGGCGGGGTCGTAGTAGATCACGAAGCGCAGGTCGACCTCTTTGTTGATCGCCATCGCGGGTCGGAATCGGTCGGACTCCATGCACACGCCGACCACGACGATGCGCGTCCGCAGCGGCACGCCCGACACGATGTTCTCGATCATTCCGGGCACGCCGACGCACTCGAACACGACCGGCCCCTTCGGGGTGGCGCCGACCTTGTCGCCTAGTTCAATTGCCTTCCACCACGGCAGGCCGGGGATACGGCGCAGGATGTGCATGGCGTCGAACGCGGTGCCGAGCAATTGGCCTGTGCGCGTGAGGTATTTGCCCTTCTTGGCGGCGATGTCCCACGGGGAGTCGACAGTCGGGTCGACGACGATGTCGGCGCCGCAGCGTCGGGCAAGGTCTCGACGCCCCGCCGACAGGTCGGAGGCGATGACGGTCTTGACGCCCTTGGCCTTGAGAACCAGGATCACCGACAGCCCGATCGGTCCGCAGCCCACGACGACGGCGACGTCGCGCTTGCTCACGCCACCGCGGTTGACCGCGTGCACGGCAACCGACAACGGCTCGGTCAGAGCGGCGTGATCGAGTGGCACGCCGTCGGGCACGGGCATCGTCATGTCCTCGGAGACGACGACGTACTCGGCGTACGAGCCGGGTGCGTCGGCGCTGAGTCCGACGAGGTGCTCGGTCTCGCCGTGCTTGATGATCGGCAGTGCCGCGACCAGCGTTCCCGTCGCCCACTTCTTGCGGCACTTGGGGCCGTACTCGGCGATCTCGCCGATGAATTCGTGTCCCATCACGACGTGATCGGTCGAGCGCATGAAGCGGTCGTAGCCGACCTCGGCGGTGACGTCGGCGGTGTCGTCGCTGTGCGTGCGGGCGTGCAGATCAGAGCCGCAGATCCCGGTGCGCCGTACTTTCAACAACACCTGACCTGGGCCTGGCTGCGGCGTCTCGATCTCGTCGACGCTCAGCTTGCCCTCGTGACACACCACTGCCCGCATCGGCTTCCTCTCGTGCGATGTTCCAACATTCGTTGTAACGTTCTACCGCACAATACGCCGACGCTGTGACGCGGCTCGCCCAGCCGGCAAGACCGAGCCCAGCCAGCAAGACCGGACACGGTCAGCCGAAGTACACGCTCCCCCGACGGCTGAGCATGCGGAAGAGTGTCTGCTGGATCTCTTCGCGCACATGGTCGGTGAGGTCGAAGACGACCATTGGGTCGTCGGCCGACGACTCGTCGTAGCCACCTGTCTCGATGGGACGCCCGAAGTGGATGTGCCACTTCGACGGCAGCGGCACCAGGCCGAGCGGCCCGAGCAGCGGGAACGTCGGCGTGATGGGCAGGTACGGCAGTCCGAGGATGCGGGCGATCGGTTTGAGGTCGGCGAGCATCGGGTAGATCTCCTCCGACCCGACGATCGACACCGGGATGATCGGGCTGGCGTTGCGCAGGGCCGTTGTGACGAAGCCGCCGCGGCCGAAGCGCGCAAGCTTGTACCGATCCTTGTAGAGCTTGCCGATGCCCTTGTAGCCCTCCGGCCACACCGCGGTGAGTTCGCCCGCCCGCAACAGGCGGTCGGCATCGTTGGTGCATGCGAGCGTCGCGCCGATACGGCGAGCCACCTCGCTGACCGCGGGTGTGTCAAAAGCCATGTCGGCGGCGAGGATTCGCAGATACCGACCGGTCGGGTGATTGTCATGCACGGCCAGACTGGTCATCAGCGCATCGATGGGCAACGCGCCCGCGTGGTTGGCGACGAGCAGTGCGCCACCCGTGAGCGGCAGGTTCTCCACGCCGGTCACCTCGACGCGGAACCACTTCTCGTACAACTGACGGATCGCTGGGAACCAGACCGACTCGGTGAAGTGCGGATCGAAGCCGAAGTCGTCGATCTCGTAGTCGCCGGTCATCCGCTCACGAATGAAACCTGCTGTGGCAGTGAGTGAATCAGCAACGGCACCACGGATACCACCGAGACTGAACAATGGGCTGCGCGCAGGCCCACGCTGCTCGACGCCGAGGGCGTCTGTCTCGAAGGCGACGTCGTCGTTGATGGGGGTGACCGCAGCGGGCGGGCGACCGAAGCCGTCGGTGTTGGGGTGACCGATGCTCGACGGTGCCGTTGCCTGCTGGCTCGGGTGGCGACCGCGGCCGCCGTCGCGCGTGACGCCGGGCTGATCGCGACGCGACGCTTCGATGCCTGCCCTGGGGTTGCCCGCGCCGGAGCTCGCGTACAACTGGATCACCTTTGCCGCGCGTGCATCACCAGAAGACGTCACGTGATTCGACAAGGCGTTCCACCCCCAACGGGTATGACGCAGAAGAACTGGAGGGGGGGTGCCCGATGTCGCTGCGTCGACGCACCGGGTCTGACGCCCGAGTTTACGGGTTCGTCCCTGATAGTGCACGTTGCGTCGACGTATTTGCATCGTCATTGATTGCGTCAAACTGCGGATTCAAATTGACGCCAAAAGCGGACACTCTGTGCGATTTAGGCGCCCATTTTTCAGGCGAGACGATGAGCCGCCGATACGACTTGTCGCTCCGCTTTTCGCCAGGTATCCGGCGCGATCACCGGACTCACTCCGCTGCGCTCGACGAAGTCGTCGAGCGTCTCCGACGTCGAGAAACGCGGCGCGAATCCGAGTTCGGTGCGCATCCGCGTAGTGTCGAGAACCCTTCCGTACGTGAGGAATTCAGTCTGCGACGACCGCAGACGAGCTGAGCGCAGGTTCTGCATGACCCCGGTGATCGGAGCGAGCAGACCACTCACCACGGGTAGTTCGACGTGTCCGACGCGTCGAATGGCCTGCGTCAACGTCACCACTCCGTCGCCCGCGATGTTGAAAGTTCCCGGCCGCCCACGCAGCGTCACGTGTTCCATTGCTGCGAGCGCGTCCTCTTCATGCAGAAATTGCAGACGTGGTTGATAACCGATGACAGTCGGAACCACCGGGAGCGAAAGGTAAGAACTCATCCGCGTGTTGATCCGAGGACCGAGCATCGCCTGCAGTCGCATGGTCGTCACGTCGATGTCCTGGCGTCGTCGCGCAAGCCCGCGCACATACCCCTCGACGTCGAGCATGTCGCGTCCGTAGCCGCGCCGCGGCTCACGCTTCGCGGGCGTCTCCTCGGTGAAATAGGCGGGGTCGCGGGGACTCGCACCGTAAACCATCGCGGTCGAACGCAGGATGAGCCGCTTGACCGACGGGCTTCGCTGACACGCACCGCAGACCTGCATGGCACCTAGGAGATTGAACTCCTTGATGGCCGCCGAGTGCGGAGCGGTCTCCATGATCGACGTCGCGGCGTGTACGACGGTGTCGACCTGGTAGTGCGAGATCGCCTTGGCGATCGCAGGCCTGCGGATGTCGAGGCGCAGGAACTCCGCACGCCCCATTCGTCGCATCAGGTCCTTGCGCGGCACCCTGGAGTCGACAGCGAGGACCCGCTCGACGTCGGGGTTGGCCGCCAGCGCGGCGACGAGATATCCACCGAGGAAGGTCGACGCCCCGGTGACCAGCACCGTGCGCGGAACCTGTTGGACGTCGGACTGAGAACCATCGGGCATGAAGGCAAGGCTAGCCCGACGAAAAAGAACCCGCACTCAGGCGGGTTCTTCGGCGCGCGGTCGAGGTGACCGCGAACGAGTCGGTGGAGCGAATCCGCGCCGGGTCTAATCGGCGCGAAGGCTCACTTACCGAGTTTGCGACGCTGCACGCGGGTACGACGCAGAAGCTTGCGGTGCTTCTTCTTCGACATGCGCTTGCGGCGCTTCTTGATCACTGAACCCATCGGGGCACTTCCTTACTCACACGGTCTCACGCGGTTTCACGGCACGCTGTCGTCGACACTCACACTTGGGTGGTGAGGCCTGCCCGCCGGAACCTTGCGGCGAGATCAGCTACGCGATCATCAACACTACCGGGCGAGGTCGCAAAGAGAAAAATCAGGTGACCTCTGGCGAACACCACAACTCCTGCCGACGACGAGCTGCAGCCGTTCGGCAGGAGTTGGCCTCGTGGTTCGCGGTCGGACTAACCCGCGTCGAAGTAGGACGTCTCCAGGTAGTCGTGCACGGCCTTGGCGTGCACGCGGAAGGAACGACCCACGCGCACCGCGGGAAGTTCCCCACTGTGGACGAGGCGATAAACGGTCATCTTCGAGACGCGCATCAGGGATGCGACCTCGGCCACGGTCAAGAACTGCGACCCTGAAGCCGCGTTGCTGACCGCACCTGACCTGTCACCAGGAGTCTCTGCTGCCATGAGTTACTCATACCTCCGGAGCACGCGTCGCGGCCGCCGGCTTCCCCTCCGGCGGACACCAGACACGCACGTGCTTAAAGCAGCTTAGCGTGGCAGATGTGAAAAAAGCGACGTAAGTGGCCTGGATTGGCCCGATTTCTGATCCCCGACCACAACATACTGGGGTTTTGGCCGGTAGAGGCCCCAAATATTGGGAGTCGACGCCGGGCGTGGTCGGTCGATCAGCCTCCCAAACCCTCAACGTCGGGTCGACGTCCTGCCCGTGCACTGGCCTGCGCACACGCCTCCGTCGCCCGATACATCGCTGCTCGCGCGCCGTTCTCCTCGAGCACACGGATAGCTGCCGCCGTGGTTCCGCCAGGCGATGTCACGGCTGCGCGCAGGTCTACCGGAGAGACCCCGGAGTCGCTCATCAAGATCCCCGACCCGCGGATGGTCTGCACTGCAAGCTCACTGGCCTGCGCGCGCGTGAGGCCGAGTGCGACGCCTGCGTCGATCATCGATTCGGCGAGGAGGAACACATAGGCGGGTCCCGAGCCGGAGATCGCGGTGACCGCATCCATCTGCTTCTCCGGAACGACGATGACCTTGCCGACGCTCTCGAGCAGTTCGACGACCGCGGTGAGCTGCTCGGGGTCGACGTGGCGCCCCGGCGAGACCGCCGACATCGCTTCGGAGACGAGCATCGGTGTGTTCGGCATGACCCGCACGACCGGTACGCCCGCGGGCAGCGCGTTCTCGTAGCGAGCGATCGGCACACCAGCTGCGAGGCTGATGGTGACGCGCTCGGATTCGCCGTCGTCGTCGACCCGCGCGAGTTGGCGCAGCACGGCGTCGACGATGTCGGGTTTCACCGCGATGAAGACGTACTGGGCACCCTCCACGGCGGTCGGCACGTCGGTGACCAGTACGCCGTACTCCTCGGAGAGTTCGCGGGCGCGGCCCTCGTTGGGCTCGGCCACGACAAGGTTCTTGGGCTGGTGACCCGCTGCGATGAGTCCGGCGAGTAGTGCCTCACCGATCTTGCCACCGCCGATGACGGCGATCCGTTCACTCACGTCGTGATGCCTTTCGTTCTCATCCGTGACATCTGCGGTCAGCGGGGTTCTGAAGTCAGCAGCGCCTGGGTCAGCTCTGCCGCTGCGGTATCAGCGCGAGCTGACGCGACTGTGAGACCACGGTGCCCGTCGAGTCCACCACGAGGTGGTCCTCCTCGAACATTCCGGGTCCGACCTCGGTACTCGACGCCGCGAAGCGCAGCCAGCCCGGCGCGGGATGTCGTCGGACGTAGGTGGTGAGCTGGACGGTCGGCGCCCAGCCGAATAGCGCGAGGTTCATCACCACCGGGGGCGAGATGTCGCAGACGAGCACCGCGAAATCGACGTCGGGCTCGGTGTTCTTGGGACGTGTCCACCCGCGGACGACCGGTTCACCGGTCTCGCCACGCGCGACGGGAAAACTCGTCGGATCGAGCACGAGGTCGAGTGCACCGCCGAGGTGCATGACCTCACCGACCGGCGAGCCGTCGATGGAGATGCCGTTTGGCTGCGGATCGACCGGCAGGTCGTCGAGCACGGACGGTGCCGAGTGATGTGGCGTGCCGCTGTCGGGTCGCGCGAGGGTGACCGACGACGACACCATCAGTCGTCCGTTCTGCGCGAGGTCGACGGTCAGCAGCGTGACGGTGCGGCCGCGTTTGCGCAGAGTCACTGCGAGATCGACGTCGGAGGGATCAGGTGCTGCGAGGTAGTCGCTGGCGATGGCGACGGGCACGAGGTCGGATGCCGACGGCATCGACTCGTCTGACCCGACGAGCTCGTCGTACGCGTGCAGCGCCGCGCGGGCCACCAGCATCTGCATCGTTCCGCCGTGCACCTTGGGGCCGATCGTGAACGTCGGATCGATATTCGCGTGGTAGTTCACATCGCCGGGGCCCTCGGTGGGACGCAGGGTCAACAGCCCGACGATCTTGTCGCTCATTCGGTTTCGGTCTCCTGGATCGGTGCTGTGCGGACGGGATCGCGCCGAAGGTTGGTTCGCGCGAAGTCGAGGGCGCGGCCGAGGAGGGCTGCGCGTTCGGGTTTGGTGCGAGCGGATCCCGTGCTGACCTCGAGCACGACCGCCCCGCCGAAATCGCTCGCGGCGAGGCGTCGACACACCTCGACGCAGGGCTGCGACCCGTCTCCCGGAATCAGGTGCTCGTCGGTGGCCGCGCCGCTGCCATCGGCGAGATGCAAGTGGCTCAGCGCCGGCCCCATGCGCTCGAACAGATCGACCGCATCGACCCCTGCGGTCGCGGTGTGCGAGAGGTCGAGCGTGTAGTGCGCGTACCCGTCGTCGGTCGGGTCGGTGGACTTTCCGAACGCCGACGCCGCGCGTCCCGGCCCTCCCCCGCGTGCATTCAACCGTTGCGCCGAGCGCTTACCCGCGCCGAAGAGTCGGTCGGCGCGCATCGGGAACATGTTCTCCACCGCGACGTCGACACCGCTGTTCTCCTCGAGTTCTGTCACGAGGTCGTCGAATGCGGCGGTGTACGCCCGCTGCCAGCGGAAGGGCGGATGCACGACGACGGTCGGCGCTCCGAGATCCTCCGCCGCCGACACCGCACGCGCCAGCTTGGCCTGCGGATCGCGACCCCACACGCGCTGCGAGATGAGCAGGCACGGTGCGTGGATCGACAGCACCGGAACCTGATATCGCTCGGACAGGTACTCGACATGCGAGATGTCCTGACTGACGGCTTCGCCCCACACCATGAGTTCGACGCCGTCGAAACCCAGCTCGGCCGCGTACGCGAAGGCCGCCTCGGTGTTCTGCGGATAGACCGACGCCGTCGACAGCCCGATCGGGATGTCGGCTACAGGAGTGATCATCAGATCCTCACGTCGCGAGCAACACCAACGGACCGATGGTCACGATGAGCCCGACGCCCAGCGCCAACAGCGTGGTGAACAGATCGCGGGAGTGCCGCACGGCGTGCGTGAACGAGACGATGCCGAAGATCACCAGCACCGCGAGCACCAGCGCGAAGTAGACGTTCCAGCGCCAGAGTTCGGTGAATCCCCAGAACAATCCGACACCGACCGCCAACCCGAGGATCGCCTCACCGATGACCAACAGCCATGCCTTCGTGGGCGAGCGGTCGTCGTCGGAGCCACCGGGCTTCTCATCGGACTTCGCGGCCGCGGAGGTGGAGTCCTTGGCGGATCGGGAAACCTTGGACGCCGGGGTGCGGAGCGTTGCCGCCGCGCTGTCGGCTGTCTCCTCGTCCGCTGATGTCTTGTCCGCTACTGGTGCGGCCGTGTCTTCGTCGACTCCGGTGAAGTCGCTGCCCACGGTCTCGGGGGAGTCCGACTCGAGCGCCTCGGCGGTACGGGTTTCCGCGACGTCGAACGCAGACGTCGCATCGCGGGCGGCCGAATCATGTTCGGCCGCATCGTGTTCGACTGTGTCGTGGTCGGCCGCATCGCGGTGGTCGTCGTCGGCATCCTCGCGGATGCTGTCGAACGACGAGTACCCGTACGAACGTTCGTCGTCGAGCGCGTCTGCGTCGTTGAATCCGCCGGCGGCCGGGGCCGCATCGCGTGCATCCTCGACGATCCCGATCACCGTGGTCTCCTCGACCACCGCGGCGGCAGCGGGCGTGCCGCTGAGGTGATCGTCGTCGGCAGGCGAATCAGACTCGACCGAATCAGCTGCGACCGAATCGGACTCGCGGGAGGCCTTGCGGCCGAACCACCCGCGCTTGCGCTTGGGCTTGTCGCCGGATCGTCGGTCGGAACGCTTCTTCGACGTCACGCGCTTCTCGTCGTCTTCGTCGTACTCGGCGAAGGACCGGTATGCGTCGAAGTCGTCGTCGATGACGTCCGCGAATCGGCCGGTGCGGGTGGGCGGCGGCGAATCGAGTTCGACGACGTCGACGTCGTCGGCTTCGACGAGACGGACGCCGTCGTCGGTGTCGGTGTCGGCGTCGGCGTCGCCCACGATCGGAATGATGCCCGTGACTGCGTTGGCGTGCTCGTCATCGTTCGCCAGTCGCCCGTCGGGCGTGCTGCGTGATGCCCGCTCGGCGATGGCAGCTGAGCTGAAGTCGCGAGTCTGCGGAGGTGCGTCGTAGACGCCGCCGTCGAAGCCGGTCGAGGCGCCGGCCGGGTCGGCGGAGTCCTGCAGCGGTCGGCGGTCGGTTGCGCGCCGCGGGACCGGGCTGCTCGAGCGCGGGAAATGCGACGCGGAATCGGGCGAGTTCCAGACACTAGGGGTGTCGGACTTCGGTGCGCTGGACGTCGCGTCCTGAGTCGTGGGGGCCTGAATCTTCGGGGCCTGAGCCTTGGGGGTTTCGCTCTTCGGGGCGTCGGTGATCCTCGGGATCTCGCCCGTGAGCTCCGACACCGAGACGGCTCCGTCGCGCCCGGCGCGGCGCCTGCCCCGGTTTTCGGTGAGCCGCTTCGCGCGCTCCTCGTCGGCGATGGCGGCGTCGCGACGTGCGAGCAGTTCCGACACGGAGATGGGCCTCGACTCCGACGCCGAGTCGTCCGATCCGCCCGTGGGTGACCCCGGTTGCTTGGCCATCGAAATTCGCTCTCCTCCTCAGGCCGCCTAGCGCAGACCCTGGGTTGCCGGTGCCGAACCCGCCGACTGCGCCGTCCCTGTGCGGGTCGCTTCAGTGGGGGTCGTCCCGATCTGTTCTTGGTTGTCCGCCAGCTCGGTGTCGAGACGACGCAGGATGACGCCCTCGCGCAACGCCCACGGACAGATCTCCAGTGTATCGACCGACAGCGCCCGCATCGCCGCCTCCGCGACGAGCGCGCCCGCAACGAGTTGACCAGCACGGTCGGCGCTGACGCCCTCGAGTTCTGCGCGGTCGTCGCGGGTCATCCGCGAGATGAAGGCGATCAACTGGCGCAGCCCACTCGCGGTGAGCTGACGCTTGACCCGCAATCCGGCTCCCGACGGCGCCGCGCCGGTCAGCCGCGCGAGCGATCGGAACGTCTTCGACGTCGCCACCGCGATGTCGGGTTTGCCCGCCGCACGCAGTTCGCGCGCGGGGTCTCTGAGTTCGGCGTCGAGCCAGTCACGGAGCACGCCGATACGTCGACGGTCCGGCGGGTCGTCGGGCAGCCACTCGCGGGTCAACCTGCCCGCGCCCAGCGGCAGGCTCAACGCGACGTCGGGTTCTTCGTCGACGCCGTTGGAGATCTCCAGTGATCCGCCTCCGATGTCGAGCGCGAGGATGCGACCGGCACTCCAGCCGTACCAGCGCCGCACGGCCAGCGAGGTCAGCCGCGCCTCGTCGCGACCGCTCAACACGGTCACCCGTACACCGGTCTTGGCTTCGACGCGGTCGAGCACCTCGTCGGAGTTGGTTGCGTCGCGCACGGCAGACGTAGCGAACGCCATCGTCTGTTCGCACCCCGACGTCGCGGCGATGTGGGTGAATTCGTCGACCGAGTCGATCAACGATCGGGCACCGCGCTCGGTGAGCCTGCCCTTCTCGTCGATCTGTTCGGCGAGCCGCAGCACCGACTTGGTGGAACTCATCGGTGTCGGATGGCCGCCGCGATGGGCATCGACGACGAGCAGGTGGACAGTGTTACTGCCCACGTCGAGCACTCCTAAACGCACGAATACACGGTAGTGCGTCGACGATTCGCCAGGTTGCGTGGGTGGCGAAACACACGGGCGCGATCAGGCACCACGCGGCCGATACGACTACCGTGAACGCGTGCCAAGCCCCACCCCGTCCGCACGGATCTCACCGGCCCCCGAGGTACCACTCGACTTCGCGCGGGAATGGTATGAGTTCTTCGATCCCGCGGACCCAGAACACCTCATCAACGCCGACCTGACCTGGCTGTTGTCGCACTGGACGTGTGTCTTCGGAACCCCGGCCTGTCAGGGGATCATCGACGGCAGGCCCGACGACGGCTGCTGCAGCCACGGCGCCTACCTGACCGACAAGGACGACCGCAAGCACCTCGCGAAGAGCGTCGCCATGCTCACCCCTGACGACTGGCAGTTCTACGAGAAGGGTTCTGGCAAAGACCCTCTCGGCAAGCGCGGCTATCTCGAAGAGGGAGACCTCGACGACGAACCCGCACTCAAGACGCGAACGCACAAGGGCGCGTGCATCTTTCTCAATCGTCCCGGCTTCGACCGCGGCCCCGGATGTGCACTGCACGCGATGGCATTACGCAAGGGCATCGAGCCGTGGAGCGTGAAACCCGATGTGTGCTGGCAACTTCCGATCCGGCGCGAGCAGGACTGGGTGGAGCGTCCCGACGGCACGCAGGTCCTCAAGACCACCATCACCGAGTTCGATCGCCGCGGCTGGGGCGAGGGCGGCCACGACCTCAAGTGGTACTGCTCGGGTTCGCCCGACGCCCACGTCGGCGCGACACAGGTCTTCGAGTCCTACGCCCCGGAACTGACAGAACTGCTCGGCAAACCCGCCTACGACGAACTCGCGCGAGCGTGCCGACGTCGCAACGGCCTTGGCATCGTCGCCGTACATCCCGCCACCGCAGCCGCGACGACCCGCCGCGAGACCGACATCAAATACGAGGAACTGGGCTAGCCACGCCCGCCCCGGCGAGTAACAGGCCGGCGAATAGCAGGTAATCGCACATCAGAGGCCCTCACCGGGTGCAAGTGGTGGTACCCGGTCCGCAGGAATTGCACAATGTGCCCATGGAGATCGATGGGGGGCGCGGCGTGCGGGATGCTGCTCGCCAGTGGCTGAGGCAATCCGACGACCGTTGGGTGCTCGACTTCTTCGACTACCTCAACCTCATCGGCTTCACCAAGGCCGTCGTCGCGGGCGGCGGCGTGCTCAACGGCGTGATAGCAGTGCTTTCCCTACTCGGACCCGACGGCGTGCTGTGGCCGGGCGTCGGCACGACTGCGATGATCGCGGTCGTCGTCCTCTGTTTTGTGTGGACGGTGCGCTGGCTCCTGCTCCACTGGCCGACACGCACAGAATCCCTGATGTTGTGTGCCATCGCCGATGTCGTGATCGCCGTCACGATCTTCGCTCACCAGAACCTGCTCCTCGGCATCGCCTCGGCGTCGCTGTTCGTGGCGACGAGCATCTACATGACGCTGTTCCACGACGCCGTAGCCAATCTCTGCCACATCATCTTCACCGCGGTGGTCGTCGTGGCCGCCGTCGTCACGTGCTGCATCGTGCAGGGTATGCAGTGGCTCCCGATCGCCACCGCGGAGGCGACCGTGGTCGTCATGGCCGTTGTGGTGGCGCTGCCCATCCTCCACATCGGGTTCAGCATCGTCCGCAGGAGCGCCGTCGACTCACTGACCGATTCACTGACCGGCTTACTCAATCGCAGGGGTTTCTACCGGGCCGTCGCCGCGGCGTCGTCTCGAGGCGCGACAACGACTGCGCCGCACCGCCATTCACGGTGGATCGCCGCGGTCGTCGACCTCGACAACTTCAAGGTCGTCAACGACATCGACGGCCACGTACACGGAGATCGGATTTTGGTGGACGTCGCGGCGGCCGTACGACTCGCCGCAGAAAGTCACACCATCATCACGCGCTTCGGTGGCGACGAGTTCGTGCTCGCCACCCAGTACGACTCCGAGTTACCCGACGCCGACCGGTGTGCTGCCATCGGCGAACGACTCGTGGGCGCCGTCGTTGAGGCGAGCGGCGGCGCGGTGACGGCGAGCGTCGGAATCGCCGGCGGAGAGAACGACGACGACGGACGCATCACCACGGTCATAGCCGACGCCGACCGCGCGATGTACGCAGCCAAGATCCATGGTGGCAACCGGTTCGAACTCGGCTGAGCAGCGTCGGTCGTCGAGCCGCTGCGGGTCAGGGCTCGAGTTTGTAACCGAGTCCGCGCACGGTGACCAGATGCTTCGGGTTGGCCGGATCCGGCTCGATCTTCGACCGCAGACGCTTGACGTGCACGTCGAGGGTCTTCGTGTCACCGACATAGTCGGCACCCCACACGCGGTCGATGAGCTGACCGCGGGTGAGTACTCGACCCGAGTTGCGCAGCAGGTACTCGAGGAGGTCGAACTCCTTGAGCGGCAACGTGATCTGCTGACCGCTGACGGCGACGATGTGGCGTTCGACGTCCATCCGGACCGGACCGGCCTCCAGGATGCCGATGGCCAGGTCGTCGTCGAGCCCGTCGCCACCGCGACGCAGCACGGCACGGATTCGGGCGATGAGCTCGCGAGCCGAGTACGGCTTGGTGACATAGTCGTCGGCACCGAGTTCGAGTCCGACGACCTTGTCGATCTCGCTGTCGCGTGCGGTCACCATGATCACCGGCACGCTCGACCGCGTGCGCAACGACTTGCAGATCTCCGTGCCGGACATACCGGGCAGCATCAGATCGAGCAGAACGATGTCGGGGCTGACGCGGTCGAAGGTGCCGAGTGCCGCCGCGCCGTCGTTGACGACGGTGGCCTCGAATCCCTCCTTGCGCAACAGGAATGCCAGCGGATCGGCCAGCGATTCCTCGTCCTCGACGATCAGAACGTGAGTCACCTGTCGGTTTCCTTCGGTCGTGCGATCGGCGCAGGCTGAACTGCCTCGCCCTGGACCACGGCAACAACTGCCGTAGGTTCGAATATCTCGGTGTCGGCGATCTCGGTGTCCCACACACTCTCGGTGCTCATGTCCTGCGGGATACACAGGGTGAACGTAGAGCCCGTACCGGGCTTGCTCCACAGCGAGATGACTCCACCGTGATTGGCGGCGACGTGCTTGACGATAGCCAATCCCAAACCGGTGCCGCCGGTACTGCGTGACCGCGCCTTGTCGACACGGAAGAAGCGCTCGAAGACTCGCTGCTGGTCGGCGGGTGCGATCCCGATCCCCCGGTCGGTGACGGAGATGGCGACCATCGGCCTTCCGTCGTGGCGGGTCACCCGCCTGCTCACCGAGACGGTCGTGTGTGGCGGCGAATACGAGATGGCATTGACGATCAGATTGTTCAGTGCCGTCAACAAGAGCATGCGGTCGCCGCGCACCGTCAGGTCCGCGGGGGCGTCGGCGCGCAGCGAGATCGACGCCGCTTCGGCAGCCACGCCCGCTGATTCGATCGCTTCGTCGATCAGTGCATCGACGTCGACGAGCGAGAAATCAGCAGTCTCACCCTCCTGCAGTCGCGATAGCGCGAGCAGTTCGGTGACCATGTTGCCCATGCGCGTGGCCTCCGCGACCACACGATTACCGAAGTGCTGCACCGAATCCGAGTCGTCGGACGACTCCAGCAGCGCCTCCGCGAGCAGGCTGATGGCTCCGACCGGCGTCTTCAGTTCGTGCGAGACGTTGGCGACGAAGTCGCGACGGGTGGCTTCGACGCGCAGATGTTCGGTGTCGTCGACGCCGTAGACAACGGCGTAGCGCTCCTCCCCCTCACGGACCAGCCGCGCGACACAGCTCACCGATTCGATGGTCTTGCCGCGTGCGCGCCCCGTCGAGAGGAATCCCAACGCCGACGCGGGAGGTTCGAAATCGAAACGACGCTCGGCCTCGGTATCGAGGACCTCTTTCGCCGCCTCCCAGACCGAGTCGTCGAGCAGCCTGTCGCGCACGAGAGCCAGTTCGACGGCGCGATGGTTGTACAGGACGACGTCGCGGAATTGGTCGACGACGGCGACGGCCGTATCGGAGTTGCGCACGATCAGACCGAGCAGGCCCGCGGTGGTCATCCGACCGTCCTCGGTGGTGCCGTGCACATCGCTGTCGCGCAGCTCCGCACTCTCGGGCACCACCCGCGGGCGTTCGGCGAGAGTCAACGAGTAGCTGGGCTGGTCGTCGGAGATCTCGGGGACCACGGCGGCATCGTCGAGGGTGCGCTGCACATCGTCGCGGGTGTGGGCGGACGAGTTACGGGCGATCGCGTCACGGCGCCAGAAACGACCGAGCGCGAATCCGACGACGACAGCCGCCACGAGGGCGACGGCAACTGTCACGCCGCCCACGAATACACCGGTCACAACGTCAGCTTACGGCCCACCAAACTGCAGGAACACTCAGTGCAGGACAGTTCGACCGCTGTTCACGCACCGTTCCACCCGCATTACGTGACACCGCGGTCTCCGACGTTCAGGAGGTGACCGACGCCACCAGATCGGCGTACTCGGGGTGCTCGTCGATGTAGTGGCGCACGTACGAACAGACCGGCACGACCTGCTTGCCCTGAGACCTGATGTCGTCGAGAACGGTCCGCACAAGCTGGCCGGCGTATCCCCGTCCCGAATAGGCGTCGAGGATCACCGTGTGAGTCAGAATCACCTGGTAGGGCTCGGACACGTAATCCAGGTACCCGACGAGATGCTCTGAGGGTTCGACGTCGCGAGGATCGGACTCGGGATCGGTGAGGATCGCCTCGTACCTTTCCTGCGGTGCCGAGTGGACTATGCGCAGGGTTCCAGAATCGGCCATGCAACCAATGTAACCGCGGTCACAGCAACCCGCCCATGACGATTGGGTTACGGACTACTTCTTACCCTGCGCCGCGACCGCCGCAGCACCCGCGGCAGCCGCCTCGGGATCGAGGTAGGTCCCGCCGGGGTTGAGTGGCTTGAGGTTGTCGTCGAGGTCGTAGCGCAGCGGGTTGCCGGTCGGGATGTTGAGCGCGGCGATGTCGGCGTCGGAGATGCCGTCGAGGTACTTGACCAGCGCGCGCAGCGAGTTGCCGTGCGCGGCGATCAGCACCGTTTTACCGGCCTTGAGGTCGGCGGCGATGTCGGATTCGAAGTACGGGATGAGTCGCTCGACGACATCCTTGAGGCACTCGGTCAGCGGTACCTCGGGGAGGTCGGCGTACCGGGGATCGTGCGTCTGGCTGTACTCCGAGTCGGGTTCGATCGGCGGCGGCGGGGTGTCGTACGAGCGACGCCACAGCATGAACTGTTCCTCGCCGAACTTCTCGAGCGTGTCGGCTTTGTTGAGGCCCTGCAGCGCACCGTAGTGGCGCTCGTTGAGACGCCAGTCGCGGACGACGGGAATCCAGATCCGGTCGGCGGCGTCGAGTGCGATGTTCGCAGTGGTGATCGCGCGTCGCAGGAGCGAGGTGTAGAGGACGTCCGGCAACAAATCGTGCTCGACGAGCAGCTCGCCCGCGTGCGTCGCCTCCGCGCGACCCTTGGCGGTCAGCGCGACGTCGACCCAACCGGTGAACTGGTTGGACGCGTTCCATTCGCTCTCGCCGTGCCGCATGAGAATCAGGGTGCCGTTGCTCATGGGAGTCAGTTTTCCACACGGAAGCGTCACGCGGGAGCCGCACATGGGGCTTCGCACGCGGCCGTGGGTCACCGACAACAGCGGGCCGCCCTCGGAAGTATCCGAAAGCGGCCCGCTGCCTTGCGATCTGAGTCTACTTGCGGAGATCCTTGCGCAGGATCTTGCCCGACGCCGACTTGGGGATGACATCGATGAATTCGACGGCGCGCACCTTCTTGTGTGGCGCGACCTTGGCGGCGACGAACTCGATGACGTCGGCTTCGGTCAGCTCCGCGTCGGACTGCGTGACGACGAAAGCCTTCGGGATCTCCTCGCCGGACTCCTCGTCGATCACGCCGACGACAGCGGTGTCGGCGATCTTCGGGTGCGTGAGCAGCAGCGCCTCCAGCTCGGCGGGCGGCACCTGGTAGCCCTTGTACTTGATGAGCTCCTTGAGGCGGTCGACGATGTAGACCGCACCGGTCGCGTCGAGCTGGGCCATGTCGCCGGTGTGCAGGAAACCGTCGGCGTCGATGGTGTCGACGGTGGCCTGCTCGTTGTTGAGGTAGCCGAGCATGACGTTGGGTCCGCGGACCCACAGTTCGCCGGGCTCCGACATTCCCTCGCTCGGCACCGCGAACTCTTCACCCGTTGCCGGGTCGACGATCTTGTTCTCCGAGTTGGGGATTGGCCAGCCGACGGACGAAAGCGGCGGCTCGTCGAGTCCGAGTACGGCCTGCGAGTCGACCGGGATGAGGTGGCTGACCGGCGAGAGCTCACTCATGCCGTAGCCCTGCAGCATGTGCAGATTCAGCCGCTTGGCAACAGCCTTGCCGAGCTCGTCGTCGAGCGGCGCCGCGCCCGAGAGCATGGTGTGCAGCGATGAGAGGTCGTAGTTGTCGATGATCGGATGCTTCGCGAGGGCGACCGCAACCGGCGGCGCGATGAACGCGTAGGTGACCTTGTGGTTCTGGATGTTCTCCAGGAACTCGACGAGGTCGAATTTGGCCATCACGACGAGGCTCGCCCGTGCGCGCAGCGCGGCATTGAGCAGGACCGTCATGCCGTAGATGTGGAAGAACGGCAGCACCGCGACGATCACATCGTCGCGCGCCATCCCCTGCAGTGGGGCGATCTGCGCGACGTTGGCGACCAGGTTGGTGTGAGAAAGCTTGACGCCCTTGGGGTTTCCGGTGGTACCCGAGCTGTAGGGCAGGACGGCGACGTGCGTCGCCGGGTCGAATGAGACGTCGGGCGCAGGCAGATCGGCGCCGAGCAGGTCTGCGGCGTTGGGATGCCCCGACGCCTCGACGCCCTCACCGTCGAGGATGATCACGGCGTCGTCGGCGATCCCGACTTCCTTGGCAGCCTCGAGTGCCTGCGCGGCCATCGGCGAGATGGTGACGAGCATCTTGGCACCGGAGTCGGTGAGCTGCTTGGCGATCTCGCGCGCGGTGAACAACGCGTTGATCGTCGTGGCCGTCGCACCAGCGCGCAGCACTCCGTGGAAGACGGTCGCGAACGCGGGGATGTTCGGCGAGAGAATGCCGACAACGTCGCCGACACCGATGCCCCGAGCGGCGAGAGCGCCTGCCGCAGCGTTGATCTGACCGATCAGTTGGCGATATGTGGTCTTCGTGTCGGTCTTGGGATCGA
Organism: Gordonia sp. 852002-10350_SCH5691597; assembly: GCF_001665715.1. Classification (NCBI taxonomy): domain Bacteria; kingdom Bacillati; phylum Actinomycetota; class Actinomycetes; order Mycobacteriales; family Gordoniaceae; genus Gordonia; species Gordonia sp. 852002-10350_SCH5691597. Next base: position 4,471 of record NZ_LZMO01000259.1, on the reverse strand, counting down.
TGAGCGCGACGCGGTCGAGATCGTCGTCGGCGATGTTGCCGAACAGGTACTCATAGACGCTGACATTCGGGATCTCGACGTCGGGGTAGGGACTCTTGACGCTCATGGCACCTCCGTTGGTAAATCAGTCAAATCGATCGTACCAATGGCTGTTGCCACGATGTGACGGCCCTCTCGACTCCCTCGCAGGTCCGCGCACCGTCACTCGTCGAGCTGCGCGCCTTCTGCGGGACCGTCCTGCGCGGCGTCTACCACCGAGGAGGGCTCGTACCGACCTTCGAGAGGCTCACCCGGCTGCGGCAGCGACTCCTTGTCGATGAGGTGCTCGAAGGCGAGGAGGTTGCGCAGCGACTCGCCGCGGGAGACACGCCATGCCCATTCGCGGCGGATCGACGTCGCGAAGCCGAGTTCGAGAAGCGTGTTGAAGTCGCCGTCCGCGGCCTCGAGAACCTGTCCGAGCACGCGGTCGATCTCGTCAGATGTCAACGCGTCCACCGAGATTCGACCCACCAGATAGATGTCGCCGATGTTATCGATGGTGTAGGCAACCCCGTAGAGACGACGATTGCGCTTGAGTAGGTAGCGATAGACGGCCTCGTGGTTCTCGTCGGCGTGACGACAGACGAATGCCTCGACGCGCACCCCGTACGGTCCCGCGGTCAGCAGGACCGTCGTCTTGAGCTTCTTCTCGCCGGGCAGTTCGAGGATGACGTGTTCGGATTGCGCTCCGCCGGAACTCTTTCGGCTGTAAGGAATGTCGCGCTCGGTCAGCGACTTCTCCAGCAGTTCGAGATTCTCGATGTGGCTCATCGCTATCACTCCTGACGACGCTGGGTCGGTTGAATACTCGGATCAGACATTCGCGCGATGACGACGGCGCCATCGCCTGGACGCGCGCCGTGTGGCGACGGTCGGGCCCACCCGCGCACCGGGCGCCGCGGCGAACGAGGCCATCGCACGGGAGTAGCTCTCCTGCAACGCATCCGCGGTGTGCTCCCAGGAGAAGTTCTCGGCGTGCGCACGTGCGTGTCGACGCATGGCGGCGAGCTCGTCCGGAGAGCTGATCATCTTCTCCAGGGCGTTTGTCCAGTCGCCGATGGCGTGGCCGTTGACCAGAACGCCGCTGCGTCCCGACGAGACCGCGACCGACAGCCCACCGACATCCGCCGCGATCACGGGCGTTCCGCAGGCCTGCGCCTCGATCGCGACGAGACCGAAAGACTCCGAATAGCTGGGCACCGCAACCACATCCGACGCCCGGTACACCTGCGCCAACTTCGCAGACGGCTGCGGGGACAGGAAGATCACCTCGTCGGAGATACCCAGTTGGGCGGCGAGATCGACCAACGCGGAAGGCGTTTCGAGACCAGAACCCGACGGACCGCCGACGATGAGCACCCGCACGGGACGATCACCGCCCCGCGACCTCTCGATCAGCGGGGCCGCGGCGCGCAGCAGTACGTCGGGAGCCTTCAGCGGCTGAATACGTCCGACGAACGTCAACAGCGTTGCGTCAGAGGGCAATCCGAGTTCAGCGCGGGCCTGCGCCATCGATCCCGGTGTGTAGCAGTCCAAATCGGCGCCGGGCGTCACGATGTCGATCCGCGAGGGGTCGGCGTGATACATCGAGACCAGCTCGTGCGCCTCGGTCTCAGTGTTCGCGACGAGGCGATCGGCCTCGTCGACGACCTGCTGCTCGCCCACCACGCGCAGCATCGGCTCCGCGGTGTCGCCCGCGGCGAGTGAGGCGTTCTTGACCGCCGCCAGGGTATGCGCGGTATGCACCAGCGGAACTCCCCAGCGGTCCCGCGCGAGCCAGCCGACCTGCCCCGACAACCAGTAGTGCGAGTGAATCAGGTCGTAGTACCCGGGACGCTGCTGCGCCTCGGCCCGCAGCACGCTGGCGGTGAACGCGCACAGCTGCGTCGGAAGATCGCGTTTGTCGAGGCCTTCGAATGGCCCGGCGACCACATTGCGCACGGTTACGCCGGGCGCGGCCTCGACGATCGGCGCGTCCGACGACGATGTCGCTCTGGTGAAGATCTCCACCTCGACGCCACGTCGGGCGAGGCGCTGCGCGGTCTGCCACACGTACACATTCATACCGCCGGCGTCGCCCGTACCGGGTTGCGCCAGCGGAGAGGTGTGTACCGAGACGAGCGCGACTCGCCGCGGCCCCCTGAAACTCATTACTCCACTGTAGAGAAGGTCTGACGGTCGACGATCCTCAGCACACCCGAACAACGCAGGTAGACGGCTGCGGCCGACCGTCTCACGACGTGCGTTGCCCGGCGATCACACCATTGACAGTCATGCCCGAATGCCTCACTGTCGAGACATGGCAGTGCAAGTGTCTCGCAGCGATGCCTCATTCGAACTGCGATCCGCCGATACGTGGCGCGATCCGTTCGGCATGTACGCGCGTCTTCGGCACGAGTCGCCCGTTCTCCACGTGACCGGCGATGCACAGAGCCCGCACGACTCAGGAGACGTGCGGAACCCCGACGACTACTGGGTACTCACGCGGCACGCGGACGTCTTCGCCGCAGCGTCGGACCCACTCATCTTCTCCTCGGCAGCGGGATTGACCGTGGTCTACGGCGAACTGGAGGCGATCGGCCTCGCCGACAACCCTCCCCTGGTCATGCAGGACCCGCCGCAGCACACGGCCTTCCGCTCGCTCGTCGCGCGCGGGTTCACGCCCCGGCAGGTGATATCGATCGAACCGCGCGTCCGCGAGTTCGTCGTCGAACGACTCGAGCGCCTCGACGGCGATGGTCCCACCGACATCGTCGGCGAGCTGTTCAAGCCACTGCCGAGCATGGTCGTCGCCCACTACCTCGGAGTTCCCGACGAGGACTGGACTCGCTTCGACGACTGGACCGCAGCAATCGTCGGCGCCCTGGCCGGTCCGGAACCCGCGGCGTCGAACGGCAGCGGAGCTGCGGCGTCGAACGGCAGCGGAGCTGCGGCGGCCACGAGTGAACTGCTCACGTACTTCGGCGAACTGGTCGAGCATCGCCGCGCGCACCCCGGCGATGACACGGTCTCGGCGCTCGTCGACGCGGGCGTCGCCGACGATCCCGCGGGCATGGTGTCGATTCTCGCCTTTGTGTTCACCATGATCACCGGCGGCAACGACACGACGACCGGCCTGCTCGGCGGCAGCGTCGACCTTCTCTCCGGATACCCCGAGCAGCGCCGACGCCTCGTCGACGACCCTGCCCTGATCCCCGACGCCGTCGACGAGCTGCTGCGGCTGACCTCGCCCGTGCAGGGACTCGCACGCACCACCACGCGCACGGTCACCTACACCGACACTCCCGACGGACCGGTCACCGTGCCGCACGGCCGCAAGGTATTGCTCTGCTACGCCGCGGCCAACCGCGACGAGTCGGTGTTCGGTCCCGACGCCGAGCACCTCGACGTCGAACGCAGACCTCGCCGCATCCTGTCGTTCAGCCACGGTCACCACCACTGTCTCGGCGCGGCGGCAGCGCGGATGCAGGCCAGGGTCGCGTTGACCGAACTGCTCGCCCGCCACCCCGACTTCGACGTCGACACCGACGGCATCACCTACGCGCCTGGCAACTACGTTCGACGCCCCACGTACGTGCCGTTCTACGCGGACGGCTCCCGATGATCGCCAGAGATGCCGATGAGTGAGACACGAGTCGACTGGCTCGCGGACGACCGCGCGCAGATCGCGGCGACCCGCATCCTCGACACCGCCGCCGAACTGTTCGCCGCGCGCGGTGTCGGCGAGGTCACCATGCGCGACATCGCCGATGCGGCGGGATGCTCGCGCGCCACGCTGTACCGGCACTTCCCCGGCAAGCAGGAGCTGATGGCCGCCTACGTCGAGCGGGCCGCGCGCACAGTGGCGCGCGACGTCGACTCGGCCATCCCCGACGACGCCGCGCCCGATGAGCAACTCCTGATCGCCACCGGGGCAGCGATCGCCGGAGTGCGCGCCAATCCTGCTCTGTCCCAATGGTTCACCGCCGACATGGCCGCGACGTCTGGGCGCCTCGCGCAGCTGTCCCCCGCCATCGACGCGGTGGCGGCGGGTTTCCTGCGGCGCATCGTTCCCGGTACCACCGACGCCGACCTCGAGGTTCGCGCCGCCTGGCTCGTCCGCGTGATCGTGTCGCTGCTGAGCACACCGGAGGTCGACGCCGCCGCCGAACGCGAACTGCTGCGCCGATTCGTCGCGCCGACGCTGGTCACGCGGGCGAACTGACCCCGCAGCGCGTCGTCGCCAGAACAACCGACAAGTGTCAGTGCCCCGCCGACGGCGAGGGCCGTGGTCAGTGCCAGGACTGCGCGTTTCATCGTTCGCCTACCCGTTTCGCTAATGACAATCGTTACCGAAAGAAGTGTAGGTGATGATCGGCGACGACGCGCTGCGGGGTCAGTTCGCCCGCGTGACCAGCGTCGGCGCGACGAATCGGCGCAGCAGTTCGCGTTC
>NZ_LZMO01000258.1:0-1072 GCF_001665715.1 Gordonia sp. 852002-10350_SCH5691597 | reverse complement strand
TGGTCAGTGCGGCGAGGCCCTCGATCGCTGCCGTCAGTTCCATCTTGTTGTTGGTGGTATCGGGTTCAGCGCCGGAGATCTGCTTCTCGTGGCCGCGGTATCGCAGGACCGCACCCCATCCGCCCGGCCCGGGATTGCCCAGGCAGGCGCCGTCGGTAGAAATTTCGACGACATCCGCGTCGGCCGATGCGGCCGTCACCAGTGCGTTGTCATCATCGTTCACGAGAGTCTCTGACACTCCTCCCAGGTTACCCACTGCCATGATCGCTGTGAATTGCATAGAGTTGGTTGCATGCCGGTCTGGGATCCGAGTCGATACCTACAATTCTCCGACGCTCGTGCCCGCCCCTTCCTCGATCTGATCGCCGAGGTGCCGACCAATCCGTCGACCATCGTCGACCTCGGATGCGGGCCTGGGCAGCACACCAAGCACCTACGCGAACGCTGGCCGGAAGCCCTGGTTCTCGGAATCGACGCCTCGACCGAGATGATCACCGAGGCCATCCGCGAGAACATGGACGGGTTGGCCAACTACGACGTCGCCGACCTCACCGAGTGGACACCTCCAGAACCCGTCGACCTGTTCTTGTCGAACGCGGTGTTCCAGTGGGTCCCCGATCAGGAAGTCGCGATCGAGAGACTGCTGCCCCATCTCAACGACGGCGGTGCTTTCGCGATCCAGGTGCCCAACAACACCGGCGCGGCCACGTACCGCAGCCTCAACGAACTCGCCGAGGAGGAGCCCTACTCGCAGTACTGCGGCGATGTCCGGCGGCTGCCGTGGCTAGCACCCGACTTCTACCTCAACTTCTTTGCCGAGCGCGGCTTCGAGGTCAACGCGTGGGAGTCGACGTATCTGCACGTCCTCAAGGACAAGGGCGACGACCCGGTCTTCGACTGGATCTCCGGCACCGGCGCCCGCCCCTTCCTCGAAGCGCTACCCGACGAACTGCGCGACGACTTCAGCGAAGAGCTCAAGCGCCGACTCCGCGCCGCCTACCCCGCCCGCGACTGGGGCACGGTGCTGCCCTACCGCCGCACGTTCGCCGTGGCCGTTCTGCCGCGCTGATCG
>NZ_LZMO01000257.1:0-70933 GCF_001665715.1 Gordonia sp. 852002-10350_SCH5691597 | reverse complement strand
CACCATCGGATTGCCGCGCAGCGCACCGACTTCGAGGCTCGACCCGCTGAGGTAGCGGCAGTTGAACAGGTAGGCGAGTTGGCCGAGCGCGAGCATGTTGACCGCGGCTGTCTGTGCGGTCGCCAGTGAGTGCCCGCCCGACTTCGCCACGAAGTACACCGCGATCGCCGCTGCGGCAACGAGAATCGAGACAAAGGTGATCATTGCGAGGTCGCCGCGTGCGATCAGCGGACCGTCGGTCGATCGTCTCGACCGCGACATGATCCCGGGTTCGGCGGGCTCGAAAACCAATGCGAGCGAGAGGGTCACGGCAGTGATCATGTTGACCCACAAGATCTGGACGGGCGTCAGCGGGAGCGAGAATCCGAACAGGATCGCGACGAGGATCACCAGCGACTGCGCGCCGTTGGTCGGCAGCAGGAACAGGATGGATTTGCGGATGTTGTCGTAGATCCGACGGCCCTCTTCGACCGCACGCTCGATGGTGGCGAAGTTGTCGTCGGCGAGGACGATGCCCGCGGCCTCCTTGGTGGCCTCGGTGCCTTTGATGCCCATCGCGACACCGATGTCGGCGCGGGTCAGTGCCGGCGCATCGTTCACGCCGTCGCCGGTCATCGCCACGATCTCACCCTGCGCCTGCAGTGCGGTGACGATCCGCAGCTTGTGCTCGGGGCTGGTGCGTGCGTAGATGTCGACCTCGCCGGCCACCTCGCGCAGCCGTGCCTGACTCATCTTCTGCAGGTCGGCGCCGGTGAGCACGGGGGCGGCCGGATCGTCGATGATGCCCATTTCCGCCGCGATCGCGCGTGCGGTGCCCGCGTGGTCGCCGGTGATCATCTTGACGCGGATTCCCGCGCTGTGGCAGTCGGCGATCGCTGTGATCGCCTCGGGCCGTGGGGGATCGACGATGCCCGCGACGCCCAAGAATGTCAGTCCGTGATCGATGTCGTCGAGTGTCAGCGAGTCGGCGTCAGGTGCGGGTCGTCGGGCTGCGGCGAGCACACGCAGTCCCTGCGCGCTGAGATCGTCGATGACGCTTTCCCAGCGAGGTCGGTCGAGGGATTGGAGCTCGCCGTGCTCGTCCAACTCGAACTCACTGCGGTCGAGTAGGCGGTCGGGAGCGCCCTTCACGAGAATCGTGCGCTCGCCGTCGGGCAGATCCGAGAGCGTCGCCATGAACTTGTTCTGCGACTCGAACGGGACTTCACCAAGCCGCGCGACGTCGGCGTCGAATCCGGCTTTGAGGGCCAGCGTTCGCAGCGCGCCCTCCGTCGGCTCGCCGATGAGTTGCCAACGCCCATCGACCTCGGCGACGCGTGCGTCGTTGCACAGCGCCATGGTCTCGACGAAGACCGCGAGATCGGGATCGGTGCTCAGCGAAGCGCTCTGACCGTCCGCGGTGATGGATCCGCTCGGTTCGTAGCCGGTGCCGCCGACCGAATACCGTTGTGTGCCTGTGACGACGGTGCGCACCGTCATCTCGTTCTGCGTCAGCGTGCCGGTCTTGTCGGAGCAGATCACACTGACCGAGCCGAGTGCCTCCACTGCGGGGAGCTTGCGGGTGATCGCGTGTTGGCGCGCCATCTGCTGCACACCGAGCGCCAGCGTGATGGTGACCACGGCGGGAAGTCCCTCGGGGATCGCTGCGACTGCGAAACCAATTGCAGCCGAGACCAACTCGTCGATGGTGAAGTTGTGGATGACCTTGCCGATCACCACGATCGCGGCGGCAAGGCCGAGGATGCCGAGGGAGAGTTGCTTACCGAACTTCTCGAGGCGCTGGGTCAGCGGGGTGTCGACCTGCTCGATGTCAGAGATCATCGACTGGATTCGACCGATCTCGGTCGACGGTCCGGTCGCGGTGATCACCCCGACGCCGGTGCCTGCCGAGACGATGGTGGACGAGTACGCCATCGACTGCCGGTCGCCGATGCCTGCGTCGACATCGACCGCGAGGGTGTCTTTGCCGGCGGGGACGGACTCGCCCGTCAGCGCCGATTCCTCGATACGCAGATTGGTCGCCTCAAGCAGCCGCATGTCGGCAGGCACACGATCGCCCGACCTGATCGACACGACGTCGCCCGGGACGAGGGTCTCGGCGTCGACGTCGACCCACTCGCCATCGCGTCGGGCACGCGCGTGCAGTGACAGCATGTTCCGGATGCCCGCGAGCGCGCTTTCTGCCCTGCCCTCCTGGACGAATCCGACGATGGCATTGATCACCGCGACCGCGACGATGACCGCGAAGTCGATCCATTCGCCGAGGATCGCCTTCAGCACACCTGCGCCGATGAGGATGTAGATCAGGATGTTGTTGAACTGTGCGGCGAAGCGCAGCACTGCCGGTCGAGACCGTGCAGCCGCGAGTCGATTGGGACCGACGTGCTCGAGTCGTTGTGTCGCGTCAGCGCTGGTCAGGCCCTGTGCGGAGGTGTCAAGAGCTGCGAGGACCTCCGAGCGTCCCACAGCGTGCGAATCGGTCAGCACCGCATCTGTTGTCGTCACCGTAGAGACCTCTCAGACCGTCGTCGCGCTCGCTGTCCCGGTACCCCTCTCTGTACGCAGACTCTAATGCGAACGCGCGACGTCGGCTGTGCGGCTCAGCCCGCGGGGGGCGCGGGAGAACTGCTGACGACGTCGGCCGGATTGCGCCACACGACGGGCGCCTGCTTGTAATTGAGCGAGTCGTCGCCGGTGGTGTCGGCCCAATAGATGACCCGAGTGAGCTTTTGCCCCTCATCGGCGTAGGCGACGAGGCAGGTGGCGTAGGAGTCGCCGCGGCGCATGGTTTCGGGGGGCTTCGGGTTGGCGCAGTCCTTCAGGGAGGTCGACGGCGGCAGTGTCAGCGCCGCGGTGCGTCCATCCGCCGAACCGGCGAGGCCGAGGACCTTCGGGGCGGGCGCCGGACGAGGTGCCAGAGACGTCACCGTGACGTAGACGAAATACGCTGTGCCGCCGCGGGTTTGCGCGCTCGGCACGTCTTTGCCCTGCGTGATGCCGGTGACGGTGTAGAGCGCCGTGGACCCGCCCGCGCGATAGGCGTCGGCAGGCAGCGACGCGGAGGCGCCGAAGTCGAGCGTCGTTCCGGGCGCTGTGCGCGGATGCTGCTGCCCCGGTGCGACGGTCACGGCTGCCGATCGGGGCACCGACGTCGCGGATTCGGCGGTACCTCCGGAGTCCGACGAGCATGCCGCGATGCCGAGCACGCCCGCGACACAGGCCAGCGACACCACGAGCAGTCGCGGCCGCAAAACGGTAGTCCTCACGTGCGTAAGGTATCGGATGTGGGTTCCACACAGGGGCAAGAGGTCGCCAATGGCGCGTTCGCGCTCTTCTCGCAACGACGAGCAGACGATGTGAGCGAGTTACTCGAGTCGATCTTCGGGCGCGACGACATCACCGCGATCGGCGCCGATTGGCGCGGGATCGTCTACTTCACCCTCGACGACGACGAGGAGCTCGCACCCGACACCGTCATCGGCTTCGACCCGTCGAGCGGAGCGTCGGGACCGCTCGCCACCCTCGACGAAGTGCTTGCCGCCGTCCGCGACGGCGAGATCGCCGACGCCGTCGACGTCTCCGAATTCGACGCCTGGCGGGTTGCGACCGGCACGCGCGAACTCGCGATGGGCGACTGCGTGCCGCCGCTCGTGCTCGAGTTCCTCGGCGGCCACCCGGCAGAGCGCGCCGACGAGCCGCAGGACCTCATCACCTACGTTGCGGTCGCGGCCGCGCTCATGGGTCGGCTCGAGGCGCTTGGAGTGCAACCGGGCGACGAGATCCCGCCCGAGGTGTTCGACGACGAGCGCTGGTCCTGACTCAGGCCTTGCGTCCGCGCTCGGCGCGGTACCAGCGCACCAGTGCGTCGGTCGACGAATCAGCTTGCTGCGCAGGCGCTTCGGCGTCGGTGATGACACCGAGAAGTTCTTTGGCCTGCGTCTTGCCGAGTTCGACGCCCCACTGGTCGAATGAGTTGATGCCCCATAGTGTGCCCTCGACGAACACCTGATGCTCGTAGAGCGCGATCAACTGACCGATCACCGCCGGGGTCAGTTCGGACGCGAGTATCGACGTCGATGGGCGGTTGCCGGGCATCACCTTGTGCGGCACCACCTTCTCGTCGACGCCCTCGGCCCTGATCTCGTCCGCGGTCTTTCCGAACGCCAGCACCTTGGTCTGCGCGAAGTAGTTGCTCATCAGCAGGTCGTGCATCGAGCCGGTGTCATCGGCTGTGGGCAGATCGTCGGTGGGATTGGCGAAGCCGATGAAGTCGGCGGGCACCAGACGTGTTCCCTGATGGAGCAATTGGTAGAAGGCGTGCTGGCCGTTGGTACCCGGCTCGCCCCAGAAGATCTCGCCGGTGTCGGTGGTCACGTGCTCGCCGTCGGCCTTGACCGACTTGCCGTTGGACTCCATCGTCAACTGCTGCAGGTACGCGGCGAAACGTGCCATGTCATTCGAATAGGGAAGCACCACCCGCGACTGCGCGTCCCAGAAGTTCGAGTACCAGAATCCGATCAACGCCAGCAGCACAGGCGCGTTGCTCTCCAGCGGCTGCGCACGGAAATGGGTGTCGACGGTGCGGAATCCGCCGAGGAATTCGGCGAAGCGTTCTTTGCCGGTCGCCGCCATCACCGAGAGGCCGATCGCAGAATCCACCGAGTAGCGGCCACCGACCCAGTCCCAGAAGCCGAACATGTTGACCGGGTCGATCCCGAAGTTCGACACCGCCTCCGCGTTGGTGCTGACGGCTGCGAAATGCTTGGCGACGGCGTCCTCGCCCGCGCCGAGCTTCTCCAGCAGCCACCGCTTGGCTGCCGCCGCGTTGGTCAGCGTCTCCAGCGTCGTGAAGGTTTTCGACGCGACGATGAAGAGTGTCTGCTCGGCGTCGAGGTCGGCGAGTGTCGCGACCATGTCGGCCGGGTCGACATTGGACACGAAGTGGCAGCGGATGTCGGTGTCGACGTAGTGGCGCAGCGAGCCGTACACCATCACGGGCCCGAGGTCGGAGCCGCCGATGCCGATGTTGACGACGTCGGTGATGGGTTTTCCGGTGTGGCCCTTCCACTCTCCGCTGCGCAGCTTGTCGGTGAATGCGCCCATCGCGTCGAGCACCTCGTGGACGTCGTGCACGACGTCCTGGCCGTCGACGACGAGTTGCGCGTCGGCAGGCAGGCGGAGCGCGGTGTGCAGAACCGCGCGGTCTTCGGAGGTATTGATGTGCACGCCTGCAAACATGTCGTCGCGGTGCTGTTCGAGATTCGCTTCACGCGCGAGCGAGAGGAGGAGCTCGATGGTCTCGGTGTCGATGAGGTGTTTGGAGTAGTCGATGTGCAGATCGCCGACGTCGATGGTGAGCTCGCGTCCACGGGCGGGGTTGTCGGCGAACAACTCCCGGAGATGGCGTGCGGCGAGGATCGGCTTGTGAGCCTCCAACGCCTGCCAGGGTTGAGTAGTGGTGATGTCCTTGCCGCTGCTGGAGACGTCGGTGCCCATGACCCAACACTAGGTCTTCACAGCGTGGCGCGTGCTCGATAAGAGGGGAGACCGACGTCTCGTAACCGATGGTTCACCAATCGCGAACCCGGCGAGCGGTCAGCGACCGAGCGGACCCCTGCCGAGGCGCAGCAGCAGCATGGCGAGCGTGTGGCCCTCCTGGCCGAGCACGGCGAACCGGTCGATGACCTTCACCTCGCGCGAATGCACCAGCCGCGGGCCGCCCGACGCCATCCGGGTGGCGCCGACCTTTTTCGACACGGCAGTCCTTCGCTTGATCGCGGCGAGGATGATCGCGTCGAGGCGGTCGATCTCGACCCGCAGGTCGTCGATCTCGTCTGACAGGTCGTCGATGGAGGGGTCGAGACGGTAGTACTCGAGATCGATCGTTTCCTCGAACGGCACCGGCACGTCCGACGAGGCGTCGGGTGTCGTCGCAGGGTTCTGATCGTTGCTCGCATCGCTCACCGGGGTGATTTTGCCACGCGCTACCCGCGGCGGTTCTACTAGATCCCATGCCGAGCAGCCCGACGGTGACGTCGCAGTCACCCACATCCGACGAGCCGCATCGACACCGACCCCTCACGGGCCGGATCGGTTCGCTCACGGTCGTGACGGCGATCGTGCTGATCGTTGCGCATCTGGTGGTCCGCGCGTGGCTGGTCGCAACCGGCAACTTCTACTGGGATGACCTCATCCTCATCGGCCGCGCGTCGACCCTTCCCCTCTGGTCGTGGGACTACCTGGGCCAGAGTCACGACGGCCACTTCATGCCTGCGGCCTTCCTCGTCGCCGGGCTGTCGACGCTGGCAGCACCGGTCAACTGGGTGATCCCGGCGGTCACGCTCGTCGTGTTGCAGGCGCTCGCGTCGCTGTCGGTGTGGCGAATGATTCGCGTGGTGGGATCGGCCGCGGGAGGTGACCGTGCGGGTCGTCGACGACCCGCGCTCGAGGTGGGAGCGTTGGCTGCCTTGGCGTTCTATCTGTTCACTCCGCTCACCGTGCCCGCGTACATCTGGTGGGCCGCAGGCCTCAACTCGTTGCCGATGCAGGCGGCGATGGCCTGGATCGTCGCCGACGCCGTTCTCTTGTGCACCGGCCGCGTGCCGGAATCGTCGCGACGACTCGTCGTCATCAGGTCGACGGTGATCTTCGTGGTCGCGCTCGCCTTCTTCGAGAAGTCGCTGTTCATCCTGCCGGTGGCCTTCATCGCGGCCGTGCTGGTCGTGCGTTTCGACCGCACCTCAGAGCCCTCGGATGACACCGGCGAGCCTGCCGACCGCACTGTCTCGGCGCTCCCGCGTACCCCGCTCATCGTCGCCTTCACGCGGGGTCGCGCGCTGTGGACTCCGCTGACCGTCGTCTTCGTGGTGTGGGTCATCGTCTACTTCTCGGTCTCCGACGCGACGGCGGGGACGCACTCGGTGTCGCAGACCGCGCAACTGGTGTGGCGCTCGATCAACAAGGCGCTCGTGCCGTCCCTGGTGGGAGGTCCGTGGGACTGGGAACGCTGGGTACCTTCTCCGCCGATGGGGTTCCCGTCGATCTGGATGATCGTGCTCGGCTGGATCGTGGTTGCCGGTTTCGTCATCTGGGCGATCAGAACGCGCGTCGGTGCGATCGGCGTGCTCGTTGCCGTCGCGTTGTACGTGGTGGTCGTGCAGATCCCGCCCATGTGGAATCGGTCGAGCGCCAACACGGCGCTCGAACTCGCACAGACGATGCGCTATCTCCCCGACGCCGCGCTGGTGTTGGCTCTGGCGTTCACGCTGCTCCTGATCTCGCCGAACCGTGCGTCTACCGGGGCGTCGCAGACGGATGGCGCCGATCGGGGTCCCGCGCGGCACGCACGCGAGGCGGGTACATCGCCGCTGCTGCTCGTCGGCGTCATGGCCGTGGCGTTCGCGGTCGCGTCGTCGATCATCTCCACCGCGGCCTACTCGGCGTCGTGGAATGACGATCCGACCGGCCCGTATCTCGCGAACGCCAAGCGCGCACTCGCCGCGAACAAGGACACGACGATGTTCGACCAGGCACTACCCCTCGAGGTGTTGCTTCCGGTCGCCTATCCGGAGAACCAGATCAGTCATACCTTCGGCAAGCTGCGTGATCGGCCGACATTCGGCACCCACACCGACCGTCTCATCGTGCTCGACAACTCGGGCAACGCCGTGCCCGGTGCCGTGACGCCGCGGCGCTCGATCACCGCCGGGCGCGGGTCGTGCGCGCGACCCGAACTCGACGGCCCGAGCCGACTCCGACTCGACGGTCCGCTGATCCAGTGGCAATGGACCATCGCACTGGGATACTGCGCCAATTCCGCTGGGCAGGTGCATTTCTCGCTCGACGGTGGAGCGCCCGTCACGGTGCCGGTCACAGCCGGGTTGCACGTCGTCTACGTGCAACTCGACGGTCGCGGCACCGAACTCGACGTTCGGCCGCTCACGCCCGGCCTCGCACTGCACACCGGAGCGGGGCGTGTGGGTGAGGTTGTCGACGCGCGCCTCCTCGGGGGCTGAGTGTCGGTGGTGGCGAGTAACCTGAACTCTCGATGACCAGTTCCACCCGCACCCCCGCCACGCCCGCCGGCCGCGCTCCGGCAGCAAGCCCCGACGACGCGTCCGCGCGCCTGCTCGCCGGGCTCAATCCGCAGCAGCGCGAGGCTGTGTTGCATTCCGGCTCGCCGCTACTGATCGTGGCGGGCGCGGGGTCGGGCAAGACCGCGGTGCTGACCCGCCGCATCGCCTACCTGCTCGCCGAGCGCGACGTCTCGCCCGGTCAGGTCCTGGCGATCACCTTCACCAACAAAGCCGCCGCCGAGATGCGTGAGCGCGTCATCGGCCTCGTCGGTCCGCGCGCCAACTTCATGTGGATCTCGACCTTCCACTCCACCTGCGTGCGCATTCTGCGTGCACAGTCGGCGCTCCTGGAGGGCCGTAACTCCAACTTCTCGATCTACGACGCCGACGACTCCAAGCGGCTCCTCGGCATGATCATCCGAGATCTCGACCTCGACCCCAAGAAGTTCGCGCCGCGCGGGGTGTCGGTGATCATCTCGAACTACAAGAACGAACTGGTCACGCCCGACGAAGCCATCACCTCGACAGCGCAGGGCGACCCGACCGAGCAGGCGATCGCGCAGATCTACGCCGAATACCAGCGCAGGCTGCGCACCGCGAATGCCTTCGACTTCGACGACCTGATCGGCGAGACCGTCGGGTTGCTGCAACGCCACCCCGAGGTCGCCGAGTATTACCGCAGACGCTTCCGCCACGTACTGGTCGACGAGTACCAGGACACCAACCACGCCCAGTACGTGTTGGTGCGCGAGTTGGTACTCGGCAGCACCTCAGACGACTCCGCCGCCGATGCCCGCGCCGTCGAGCCGTCGGAACTGTGCGTCGTCGGCGATGCCGATCAGTCGATCTACGCGTTCCGTGGCGCGACGATCCGCAACATCGAGGAGTTCGAGCGCGACTTCCCGAACGCGGAAACCATTCTGCTCGAACAGAATTACCGCTCCACGCAGACCATCCTGTCCGCCGCGAACGCGGTGATCGCGCGCAACCCGAATCGACGTGAGAAGCGGCTGTGGACCGATTCGGGCGACGGTGAGCTCATCGTCGGCTACGTGTCGGATTCCGACCGCGACGAGTCGATGTTCATCGGCACCGAGATCGAACGCCTCACCGACCACACCATCGGCGGGGTGTCGGAGTCGTACAAATACTCCGACATCGCCGTGTTCTACCGAACCAACACCGGCTCACGACCGATCGAAGAAGTCTTTGTGCGCCACGGTATTCCGTACAAGGTGGTCGGCGGCACCCGCTTCTACGAGCGCAAGGAGGTCCGCGACGTCGTGGCCTACCTGCGCACCGTCGCCAATCCCGACGATTCGGTGAGTCTGCGCCGCATCCTCAACACACCCCGACGTGGCATCGGCGACCGCGCCGAGGCGTGCGTCGCGGTGCACGCCGAGAACGCGGGTGTCAGCTTCTATCAGGCGCTGCTCGACGGCGCCGAAGGCAAAGTGGCCCTGCTCAATTCGCGCGCGGTCAAACAGATCGGTGGATTCGTCGACCTGATCGAGGGATTGCGCCTCGACTTCCTGACCACCTT
Organism: Gordonia sp. 852002-10350_SCH5691597; assembly: GCF_001665715.1. Classification (NCBI taxonomy): domain Bacteria; kingdom Bacillati; phylum Actinomycetota; class Actinomycetes; order Mycobacteriales; family Gordoniaceae; genus Gordonia; species Gordonia sp. 852002-10350_SCH5691597. The sequence continues at coordinate 61,315 of NZ_LZMO01000257.1, read as the reverse complement.
CGGCCAAGCCGACGACGAGGGCGCCGACGTCGCGACCGTGTCCGACGCGACGGAGGAGGGTGCCGACATCGGAGAGCTGGTCGCCGCCATCGTCGACCGCAGCGGGTATCGGGCTGAGCTGGAGGGTTCGAGCGACCCGCAAGACGCCGCACGCCTCGACAATCTCAACGAGCTGATCTCCGTCGCAGCCGAATTCAGCACGGAGGCAGCCGAACTCGACGTCGAATTCGACGACGACGCGGATAGCGACGAAGACATGGGCGGAACCGACGGCGAACCCGAACCCGGTTCACTGGCCGCCTTCCTCGAGAAGGTCGCGCTCGTCGCCGACGCCGATCAGGTGCCCGACGAGGGCGACGGCGTCGTCACTCTGATGACATTGCACACCGCGAAGGGGCTCGAGTTTCCGGTCGTGTTCGTCACCGGCTGGGAGGACGGCCATTTCCCGCACATGCGTGCCCTGGGCGACCCGGCGGAGTTGAGCGAGGAGCGTCGACTCGCCTACGTCGGCATCACCCGCGCCAAGGAACGGCTCTACCTGACCCGTTCGGTAACGCGCGCATCCTGGGGGCAACCCGTCTCCAATCCGGAATCGCGCTTCCTGCAAGAGATCCCGCAACATCTCATCGATTGGCGACGCACCGAGCCTCGACGGGGCGCGCGTGGATTCGGTTCCACCGGAGGCGTTTTCGGGCGATCCGACAGCGGATCGTCGCGCACGCTGGGTCGCTCGCAGTACTCGACCGACCCCAATCGCGGCCGGAACAAGCAGATCCACCTCGACGTCGGCGATCGACACAACCATCCCAAGTACGGCATGGGGAAGGTAGTGGGCAAAGAGGGGAGCGGTGCCACCGAGCGGGTGGTCATCGACTACGGCGGCAAGACCGGTCGTATCACCTTGCTGACCGCGGGCGGAATTCCGGGCGACAAGCTCTGAGGTCTCGACCAGCGGGGTATCGCTCGACCGACGGGTCAGAGCGACCCGGTAGGTTGGGCCCCCGGATCAGGGTCGGGTGAGGTGACTCAGCCCGTGTAGGCCGACATCCGGACGCCGTGCTCGGCGAGCCACGGGGCCGGGTCGATCTTGGTGGTGCCGTTCTTCCAGACCTCGAAGTGGCAGTGCGGGCCGGTCGACTGACCGTCGGAGCCGACGAGGCCGATCACGTCGCCCGCCTTGACGGTCTGGCCCTTCTGAACCAGCACACCGGACGAGTACATGTGGCCGTACACGGTGACCGTACCGTCGGCGGCTTGGACCTGAATCCAGTTACCGAAGCCCGACGCCGGTCCGGCTTCTTTGATGACACCGTCGGTCGCCGCGTGGATCGGGGTACCGAGCGGGGCGGCGAAGTCGACGCCGCCGTGCATGCTGCCCCAGCGCATCGCGAAGCCGGAGGTGAATTGGTAGACGCCGAGCGGGACCGGTGACTCGAAGTACGGACGGCTCGCGGCCGCCTTGCGTGCAGCCTCGTCCTTGACGAGCTGTTCGCCCTCTGCGAGCTGCGAGGTGAAGACGCTCATGTCCTGCGAGGAGTTGTCGGGCGCCGCGACTCCCGGTCCCAGATCGGCGACGGGAGCTGCATTGTCGACGTTCGCGGTATTGGTGGGCGTTGTCGCGGGTGCCGGCGCCTTCTCGGTGGTGCCGGCGTGGGCTGCCGCGGCGACTGCTGCGCCTGCGGCCATGGCGATGAGGGCTGCACGACCCCCGCGCAGAGCGGTCGGGGGTGCGGCAAGGCGGTGCTTTCCGCGGGTGCGGGTGCGGCGGGGCTCGGGAACCTGCCGGAACGGCTTCTCAGCGGGCCGTAGGTCGATCTCCCCGCTGTGGGTGAGGTCGAGGTCGGCGTCGGCGGGGAACGAATCGAGCTGCGCGCCCTCGCTCTCGAAGGGATCGTCGGCGTACGCCTCGAATCCGCCCTCGGGAATGAGGATGTCCTGCGTCAGTTCGGAGCGGGTGGGCCGGTAGTAGGGGTCCCACGTGGACGGCGACCATGTTGTCTGGTCGTAACCGTCGGCGTACTCGCGCTCGGCGGAATCGGCGGCCCAGGGATCGTACGAGTCGAGGTCGTCGATCGGGATGATCGCGGTCATCTCCTCGGCCGGGATGTCGTCGTAGGTATTTCCGCGTCGTGATGCCACGGTGCCCACCGTCGACGTCGACCTGCTCGGAGCTCCGCGTTCCGCCAAGTCGCCCACCTCAATTCCTGTTGCTTCGTTCCCGATATCGGTCTTGTTACTGTTCGTGACCGATTCGTGATCCGCTCTGCTCGACTGACGGTAACGAAACGATTGCGGCAAGTCCAACGATCGACGGTAAGAACCCGCTCAAATGTGAGCTGAGTCACCAATACCGGCTGTGCATACACCCATCCTGAAGACGGTGTTCTAGATGTCGAATCTCACCCAAAACCGTTGCGCTGCGCCCTTCTTCCCGACTTCGTGCCCGCGTACGCCGGGCCGAGGGCAGACTCTATACGAGGAGCGTGGCGCGCTGATCCATGGCCGGTGTCCTGCGATGGGGACCGCCGACCGAACGAGTGATCTGTCGCACAAGCCACGGAGGCCCCCATCAGGGCTGTGTCCGGCAGGTTTAGAGTCCGATATGGCCCGTGTTACACCCAACATCAGCGGGCACAACGACGAAATGGTGAGCTGAATGGATCTCTTCGAATACCAGGCGAAGGAACTGTTCGCCAAGCATGGGGTTCCCACCACACCCGGTCGGGTCACCGACTCCGCCACCGATGCACGAGCGATCGCCGAGGAAATCGGCAAGCCCGTGATGATCAAGGCGCAGGTCAAGACCGGCGGACGTGGCAAGGCAGGCGGCGTGAAGTACGCCGCGACCCCTGACGACGCGCAGACCAACGCAGAAAACATCCTGGGCCTCGACATCAAGGGGCACATCGTCAAGAAACTCCTCGTCGCGGAAGCCAGCGACATCGCCGAGGAGTACTACATCTCCTTCCTTCTCGATCGCGCCAACCGCACTTACCTGGCGATGTGCTCGGTGGAGGGCGGCATGGAGATCGAAGAAGTCGCAGCGACCAAGCCGGAGCGGCTGGCCAAGGTGCCCGTCGACGCCGTCAAGGGTGTCGACATCGCCACCGCGCGATCGATCGCCGAGCAGGGTCACCTGCCCGCCGAGGTGCTCGACGCCGCTGCCGTGACCATCGCCAAGCTGTGGGAGGTCTTCGTCGCAGAAGACGCCACGCTGGTCGAGGTCAATCCGCTGGTCCGCACCCCCGACGATCAGATCCTCGCCCTCGACGGCAAGGTGACACTGGACGAGAACGCCGACTTCCGTCACCCCGACCACGCCGAGTTCGAGGACAAGGACGCCACCGATCCTCTCGAGCAGAAGGCCAAGGAGAACGACCTCAACTACGTCAAGCTCGACGGCCAGGTCGGAATCATCGGCAACGGCGCGGGACTCGTGATGAGCACGCTCGACGTCGTCGCCTACGCGGGTGAGAACCACAACGGCGTCAAGCCTGCCAACTTCCTCGACATCGGCGGCGGCGCGTCGGCCGAGGTCATGGCTGCCGGTCTCGACGTCATCCTCGGAGACGAGCAGGTCAAGAGCGTGTTCGTCAACGTCTTCGGCGGCATCACCGCGTGCGACGCGGTGGCCAACGGCATCGTCGGTGCGCTCAATAAGCTCGGCGACGAGGCCAACAAGCCTCTGGTGGTCCGCCTCGACGGCAACAAGGTCGAAGAAGGCCGCAAGATCCTGGCCGATGCGAATCACCCCCTGGTGACGCTCGCCGAAACGATGGACGCAGGCGCCGACAAGGCTGCCGAACTGGCGAGCAAGTAAGGGGCGACGAATCAATGTCGATCTTTCTGAACAAGGACAACAAGGTCATCGTCCAGGGCATCACCGGCGGTGAGGGCACCAAGCACACCGCGCTGATGCTCAAGGCAGGCACCAACGTCGTCGGCGGCGTCAACGCGCGCAAGGCCGGCACCACCGTCACCCACAAGGACTCCGACGGCAACGACATCGAGTTGCCGGTCTTCGGATCTGTCGCCGAGGCGATCGAGAAGACCGGTGCCGACACGTCGATCGCGTTCGTGCCGCCGAAGTTCTCCAAGGACGCCATCATCGAGGCGATCGACGCGGAGATCCCGCTTCTCGTCGTCATCACCGAGGGCATCCCCGTGCAGGACACCGCGTACGCGTGGGCCTACAACGTCGACAAGGGCGCCAAGACGCGCATCATCGGCCCGAACTGCCCCGGCATCATCACGCCGGAGGAGTCGCTGGTCGGCATCACCCCGGCGAACATCACCGGCAAGGGCCCGATCGGTCTCGTCTCGAAGTCGGGCACCCTGACGTACCAGATGATGTACGAGCTGCGTGACCTCGGCTTCTCGACCGCCATCGGCATTGGTGGCGACCCGGTCATCGGCACGACACACATCGACGCCATCGAGGCCTTCGAGAAGGACCCCGACACCAAGGTCATCGTGATGATCGGCGAGATCGGTGGCGACGCCGAGGAGCGTGCTGCCGAGTACATCAAGGCCAACGTCTCGAAGCCCGTGGTCGGATATGTCGCGGGCTTCACCGCGCCCGAGGGCAAGACGATGGGTCACGCAGGTGCGATCGTGTCGGGTAGTTCCGGCACCGCGCAGGCGAAGAAGGAAGCCCTCGAGGCGGCAGGCGTGAAGGTCGGCAAGACGCCGAGCGAGACCGCCAAGCTGGCCCGCGAGCTCTACGAGAATCTGTGACCGCGTAGACCCCGGTTCGTGATCCACCCCCGCGTAGCGCACCCGCGCGACGCGGGGGTGAGTCTTTTCCGAGGTCATGCTCACGCGACTGTGGTGTGCTCCCGCGAACGACGTCACGGTCGCGGGAAGGAACTGACTTCGCGGGTGGGTGCGATCTCGTGAAGTGCGCACCGTATCGGACTCGTTGCGGTGCCATACTTCTCGTGTGAGCAACGATGCCGGTGCACAGCGTGATGACCGAGGTGGTGCCAGTGTCTTCGGACTGATCGGGCTGCCGGTCCGCGCGGTGTCGAGGATGATCGACGTTGCCGAGCAGGTCCCGGTTGCCGGATCTGCTGTACGCGATGCCCGGCGAAGGGCGCACGACGTCGTCGATTCCGCAGGAGTGTTGGCAACCGCCGGAGCGCAGGCGGGTATGAGTGCGCTGATCCGCGAGGTCGTGGCCGTGTTCACGTCCGAGATCGACCTCACCGCGCTGGTGCTCGACAACGTCGATCTCGACAAGATCATCGCGTCGGTCGACATGGACGCGATCGTCGACCTTCTCGACCTCGAAGCCATTGTCGCGCGGGTTGATCTCGACGCTGCGGTCGCGCGGGTCGATCTCGACGCTGCGGTCGCTCGGGTGGACCTCGACGCTGCGGTCGCGCGCGTCGACATCGAAGCGGTCATCGCGACCGTCGACCTGGACGCGATCATCGACACCGTCGACCTCGACCGTGCCGTCTCGCATGTGGACGTCGACGCCGTGATCAACCGCGTCGACCTCATCGGCCTCGCCGACGTCGTCATCGACGGCGTCGACCTTCCCGGGATCATCCGCGAGGCGAGCACGTCGGTCACCGCCGACGGAATGACCGACGTACGCAGCACCAGCGAACGCGCCGACGACGCCGTCGCCGTCATGGTCGGCCGGCTGCTGCGCCGACGCGTGGCCGCGGAGGTGGAATCCGGTGAGCGTGATTGAGCCCCAACGGGATTCGTCCGAATCCGATTCGCACCATGAACCCGACGGCGGCGATACCTCCGATACCGCCGCCGACGAGCACGCCGCTCGCTCAGAGGCCAGAAAGACCAAGGCCCACGCGGTGCACGACACCGCGAAGTCGGCCGGCATCGTGAGTCGCGGAGTTGGTGCGGTCATCGACCTGATCGTCGTGCTGGTCATCATGAGTGCCATCTACCTGGGCGTCGTGATGGCCCGACTGCTCTACAACGTCCACGACTTTTCGATGCCGAGCACCAACGGGATCTTCACGGTCGGTGCATTCGTCGTCGTGTCGATCGTCTACCTCGCGACGTGTTGGGCGGTGTCTGGGCGCACGTTGGGGAGCGTCGTGATGGGCATTCGGGTGGTGAATCGCAAGGGAGATCGTGTGCGGCCATCCGTGGCTGTGATTCGGGCTGCGATCTGCGTGTTCTTCGCCATCGGACTGCTGTGGGCCGGCGTCGACACAAAGCGACGCTCGGTTGCCGACCTGATCCTGCGGACGCGAGTCGTGTACTCGCGCTGAGGTTCTTCACCCGCCGAAGCCAGGTCGCCGACTAGCGTTGGTGAGGTGGTTGAGTCGGTGGGAATGACGGCGGGCGAATGACGGCACTGGAACTGGTGACCGCCCTCGTCGACGACGGCACCTGGCAGTCCTGGGACGAAGCGCCCAGCTACGTTGAGCTCGACCGGGACTACGCCGCGGCGTTGGGGCGTGCTCGCAAGCGAACCGGTATCGACGAGTCGGTGATCACCGGGGTCGGAGAGATCTCCGGCGCTCCGATTGTGTTGGTTATCAGCGAATTCGGGTTCCTGGGCGGATCGATCGGGCGCGCCGCCGGTGAGCGTGTGGTCAACGCTGTTCGACGCGCGACACGTGAGCGACTTCCGGTGCTGGCACTGCCCGCTTCCGGTGGCACTCGAATGCAGGAGGGCACGGCCGCCTTCCTGCAAATGGCGTCGATCGCCGAGGCGGTCGGCAGTCACCGACGAGCGGGGTTGCCGTACCTCGTGTATCTGCGCAACCCGACCACCGGCGGGGTGTTCGCCTCGTGGGGTTCTCTGGGGCACATCACCTGGGCCGAACCCGGCGCGCTCATCGGGTTCCTCGGACCGCGAGTCTACGAAGGCCTGCACCACAAGCCTTTTCCCGACGGCGTGCAGGTGTCGGAGAATCTGGCCGCCCACGGCATCGTTGACGCCATCGTGCCGCTGCGCGAACTCCCGGGACGCGTAGCCCAGGTCGTCGCATTGCTTGCCGAGCCCGCTGATCTGCCGGCCGAGCCGCTGTCTCCGCCGACCGACCCGCCGGTCGACGCCTCATCCCCGTTGGTCGACGCCCTTCTCCCGCCGGTCGCCGCCCCATCTCCGCCGGTCGAGGTCCCATCTCCGTTGGTCGACGTCCCGTCTCCGCTGGTCGAGCTTGTCGAGACCTGGCCCAGCGTGCTGGCGACGCGCGCCGCAGGCCGTCGCGGGCTGCGCGCGCTGCTGCTCGATTCCGGCACCGCCGTGATCCACGACACCGGTCCAATTGTCCTGGCGCTGAGTCGATTCGGGCGAGCGACGGCCGTGGTGGTCGGGCAGGACAGGGCAGTGCAGGCCGACGGTCGGCTGATCGGCCCTGCTGACCTGCGGGTCGCCCGGCGAGGTCTGGTGTTGGCGACCGAACTGCGCCTGCCCGTCGTCACGGTGATCGACACACCGGGCGCAGACCTGTCCGTCGACGCCGAAGAGGGTGGTCTCGCGCGTGAGATCGCGCTCTGTCTGGCAGATCTCATCGCTGTGCCGCGGCCAACGGTGTCGGTGCTGCTCGGTGGGGGGGCCGGTGGCGCGGCGCTCGCGTTGTTCCCGACGGATCGTCGACTCGCCGCGCACGACGCGTGGCTGTCGCCTCTGCCGCCGGAGGGTGCGAGTGTCATCGTGCATCGTGACACGGAGCACGCACCAGAACTCGCTGCGGCACAGGGTATTGCGGCCACCGACCTCGCCGAACACGGTGAGATCGACGAGATCGTGCACTGGGGAGCCGACGCAGCGGGCGACCTCCGCGCGAGTATCGGCCGGGTGTTGGCGGGGCTCATACCCGATCATCGACGGCGTGTGCGTCATTCGGCAGACAGGCGCGGACGTCGAATACTCGCCGTCGGTGCGATCATTCGCGACGACGACGGACGATTTCTTCTGGTGCAGCGACTTCGCGACCCCCAAGCCGGCCGGTGGACGGTGCCCGGCGGCAAGGTCGATCCGGTCGACGCCGTCGGTCCCCACGGACCCCGTGACGACGAAGACATACTCGTCGCGGCGGTGATCCGCGAGATCGCAGAGGAGACCGGACTCGACGTCGCGGTCGGCGCCAAGGCATGGGTGGTCGACATCCCCGACGGCAGGGGAGGGGTCTTCGAAATCCACGATTTCGTCGCAGTTCCGGTCGGTGGCACGGTGAGGGCAGCCGACGATGCCGCTGACGCCGGATGGTTCACGGTCGACGAGATGCGCGCGCTGCCACTCACCGACGGCCTGCTCGAGCATCTGACCGCGGGCGGGTTCGTCGAGTGAGCCACTTCCGTTCATCGTGAACACAATTCGACGTCGCGTCGAATCCGCAGGTCCGCATGGTGGGTGATGATCGTGACATCGGCGCGTGGTCGGAAGCTCGGTGTACGGGCATTAGCGTTTTGCAGAGTCAGATCAGTGTCGATTGTGATTCGCGGAGGTCGTCGTGCGGTCGAAAGTTCTCGCCGTCTTGTTGTTGCTCGTGTTCGGTGGGGCGGTGCTGACGGCCTGCGGTGGCGACGACGACTCGTCGAAGGTCAAGATCGGTGTCGCCGACGCGTCCGAGGAATACTGGAATGTGTTCAAGCAGAAGGCTTCTGCGCAGGGCATCGACGTCGAGCTGGTGAACTTCACCGACTACAACCAGCCCAATCCTGCTCTCGCAGAGGGTGAACTCGACCTCAACGAGTTCCAGCACCTGCTTTACCTCGCCACGTACAACGCGAAGAACAAGCAGAATCTGGTGCCGATCGGTGCGACGGCCGTCTACCCGTTGCCGCTGTACTCGACCAAGCACAAGTCGGTGTCGGAGATCCCTCAGGGTGGGCAGGTCGCGATCCCCAATGACCCGACCAACCAGGCGCGCGGACTACTGGTTCTCGAACAGGCGGGTTTGATCACGCTCACCAAGCCGGGCAATGCGTTCTCGACCCTCGCCGACATCGACCAGGGCAAGTCGAAGGTGAAGGTCATCGCCGTCGACGCCGGTCAGACAGCGGCCAATCTGGATTCGGTCGACGCCGCGATCGTCAACAACAACTACGCGACGTCGGCGAAGCTGACCAAGGACCAGATCATCGCGTCCGACGATCCCAACTCGGCCGGGGCCAAGCCGTACATCAACGCGTTCGTCGCCCGCAACGACGACAAGGACAACCCCACCTATGCAAAGCTGGTGAAGATCTACCACGACCCCGAGGTGATCGCCGCCGTCAAGCGTTCACTCGGCGATAGCGGTGTGATCAAGGACAATTCGGCCTCCGAGCTCCAACAGACGACGAAGGACCTACAGGCGTCCGTCAACACCAATGGCTCCTGACGTCGACGCGGCGTCGGACCTCGGTTCATCTGCGGGGTCCGACACCGCGATTGACTTCGTCGGCGTCTCAAAGCGTTTCGACAAGTCTGGGCCGAAAGTCCTCGACGGGATCGATCTGAGTGTCCGCTCGGGGGAGATCGTCGGGATCATCGGTCCGTCCGGTGCCGGAAAGTCGACGCTCGCCAGGCTCATCAACGGTCTCGAACGGCCAACCAGTGGGCAGGTATTCGTGCACGGTGCAGAACACAGCCGGGCGTCGGAGCGGGAGCTCAACCGGCTGCGTACCGATATCGGCATGATCTTCCAGCAGTTCAATCTGTTCAACTCGCGGACCGTGGCGGGCAACGTCGACTTCGCTTTGAAGGTCGCTCACTTTCCGAAGGACAAGCGGCGCAGTCGAATCGAGGAGCTACTCGACTTCGTTGGCATTGCCGACAAGGCCGATCAATGGCCCGCAGCGCTCTCGGGCGGACAGAAGCAGCGCGTCGGAATCGCGCGAGCACTCGCCACCTCGCCGTCGATTCTCATCGCCGACGAGGCGACGAGCGCGCTCGATCCGCAGACGACGTCGGACACCCTGAAGTTGTTGCGGCGCATCAACTCCGATCTCGGTACGACGATCGTCGTGATCACCCACGAGATGGATGTCGTGCGTGACGTGTGCGAGTCGGTCGCGGTCCTCGATCGGGGTCGGCTCGTCGACAACGGAGATGTGTACTCCGTCTTCGAGCATCCCACGTCGGACGTCACACGAGGACTGTTGCGACACGCCGTCGCGGGAGTCCCGGACGCCGATGCGTTGGCGACGCTGCGCGCCCGGCACCCTGGACTCCTCGCAACCGTGTCGGTGCGCGACGACGCTGCCGCTAGCGGTCATCAGGACGTCACATTCGACCTACCCGCGGCCGTCGCGGAGCACGGCGCTCGGTCGACGGTGATCGCGGGCGGCATCAGCGACATCGCGGGTCGACCGTTCGGCGCATTGACCTACGAGATCATTGGCGACGCACCGTCGGTCGACGCTGCGCGTGCGCAACTGGTGCGCATCGACGGCGTCGTCGTACACGAGGAGGCACAGCAGTGACCGCCCCCCAGACGTTCCTGCTCGCCGACGGCGAGAGCCTCACGCGGGTCTTCGGGCCGGAGCTGCGGCCGCTGCTCATCCAATCCATCTGGGAGACATTCGAACTCGTCGGCGTGACGCTGCTGATCGGAGGTCTGCTCGGGCTGGTCATCGGAGTGATCCTGTACGCGACGAGTCCTGGAAATCTCTGGTCCAACGCGTGGATCTTCAACGGGTTCAACGTCGTTGTGAATATCGTCCGACCGATCCCGTTCATCATCTTCATCACCGCGATCGCCCCGCTCACCAAAGCTGTGATGGGCACGCGCATCGGTACCGAGGCGGCGATCTTCCCGATGACGCTGATGGCGATGGTGGTCATCGGGCGCGTCGTCGAACAAAGTCTTGTGTCTGTTGACCCGGGCGTCGTCGAAGCGGCGCGGGCGTCGGGTGCGAGTCGGTTGCGTACGTTGCTGACCGTCGTGGTTCCCGAAGGATTTGCGCCGCTAATCCTCGGCTACACCTTCATCTTTGTCGCCATCGTCGACATGTCGGCGATGGCCGGGTACGTCGGCGGTGGGGGTCTCGGCGACTTTGCCTTCCAGTACGGCTATCAGCAGTTCGACTGGAAACTGACCGTCGTGGTGATCGCCCTACTGGTGATCCTGGTACAAGTGGGCCAGTACTTTGGGAACTGGCTGGCACGCCGCGCACGGCACAGATGACCCGAGGAGCACGATGACCGACCTTCTGCCGCTGAACCCTGATGAGCTGCTGACGACGACCCGTTCGGTTCGCAAGCGCCTCGACCTGGAGCGACCCGTTCCGATCGAGGTCGTCCGTGAAGCACTCGAGGTTGCGATTCAGGCCCCGACCGGGTCGAACGCGCAGGGCTGGCATTGGATCGTCATCTCCGACGCCGACCTCAAGCGCCAGGTCGCCGACTATTACGCCCGCTCGTTCGCCGACTATTCGGCGCAGCGCACATTGTCGACCGACACCGCCCGCCGTGTCGCCGCCAGCGCCCAGTACCTCGCCGACGTGATGGGCGAGGTGCCGGTGTTGATAGTGGGAGCGATCAAGACGGGCGCTGACCTGCCGACAGGCAACCAGGCCGGGGTGTGGGGATCGTTGCTCCCGGGGGCCTGGAACCTCATGCTCGGACTGCGTGCACGCGGATTGGGTTCTGCGTGGACCACGCTGCACCTCGTGTACGAACAAGAAGTGGCCGACCTGCTCGGCATTCCCGACGGCGTGCACCAGGGCGTGCTGCTCCCGGTCGCCTACACGCAGGGCACCGACTTCGCGCCTGCACAACGCAAGCCGCTCGACGATGTACTGCATATCAACGGTTGGTGAATCAGCGTCGCCGGTATCGCCGTACCGGCGGTAGATTCGATGACACCATGACGCCAGCAGACCCCGTTGAGACCGCGACGCTTGCCTCGCCTGTCACGCCGCCGCTCACCAAGCGTGGCGAGGCGAAAGCCGCTCGACGTCGAGAAATGCTCGACGCCGCCGCCCGACAAATGGCCGCACGGGGATTCGCCGGAGTGCGCCTCGAGGACATCGGCGGCGCCGTCGGGGTGAGTGGCCCCGCGATGTATCGGCACTTCGCTTCGAAGACCGACCTGCTCGATCAGATGCTGCTCGACATCAGCCGTCGACTCCGCGACGGCGGTGCCGAGGTCGTCGACCGCGGCCTTGCGCCTGCCGAGACCCTCGAGGCGTTGATCCACTTTCACATCGACGTGCTTGTCACCAAGCCGGACCTGATCGTCGTGCAGGATCGCGATCTGCACAACCTGACACCCGAGGCCAACCACGAGGTGCGCTCGCTGCAGCGCCGTTACGTCGAGCAGTGGGTTGACGTACTCCTGGCGCTGATGACCGAACGCGGCGCGACACTCGCGCGGCCGGAAGCCCGCGTCCGGGTACACGCGATGTTCGGCCTGCTCAACTCCTCGCCGCGACTGCCCGCACTCGACAGCTCCCGCCTCCGCACCGTCCTGACCGCCATGGCCACCGCCGCGCTGGAGTGCTCGGCGGGGTGAGCGGGGGCGCGCGGCGTCGGCGGGGAGCAGCTCTCGGGCAGCCGGGCCGTCGGGCCGTGCAGAAAGTAGGGGAAGGGTTCTTTCCGCGGGGTTTGGGCGTTTCCGTTGGTTGTTTCGCGGGGAAAGGTCAGGACTGCGGGGAAGGGTGTGGGGGTGGTCTGTTCGGCGGTTGTCGGGCGGTGCAGAAAGTAGGGGAAGGGTTCTTTCCGCGGGGTTTCGGCGTTTCCGCGGGTTGCTTCGCGGGGAACGGTCAGACCCACGGGGAAGAGTTCGGCCAGCCTGCTGCGGGACGGCCCGAGCGCCACGCAGAAAGTGGGGGAAGAACCCTTCCCCCACTTCCCGCGCACTCAGTCGGGGACAGCCGTCAGATCCCGAGCTCGGCCCGGCGGCGTGCGACCTCGGCGCGATACCGCGCGACGTTGTCCATCTTGATCTGCTCGTAGCCGCGGACCATGTCGGGCAGCGCCGCCAACTCGGCCAGCGCCGACAGCCGACGCGGATCAGGAGTGCCAGGATCGACAGACCCCGAGCCGACGGCGCCGAGGATCGCGTCGACGAGTTCCCGATATTCGACGATGAGCTCGCGCTCGGTGCGTCGAATCTCGGTGTAGCCGAACGGATCGAGGCGCGTACCGCGCAACTTCTTCATCTTCGCGAGACCGGCGAGCATCGGGGCCGTCCGCGCACCGAACGACATCTTCTCCTTGCGGCCAAGTGCCCGCAGCAGCGGGGGATGCAGTCGCACAGCGACTTTCGCGTCGTCGCCGTAATCGCCGCTGATTTGGGCGGCGAAGGTCGGATCGGCGGTGAGGCGCGCCACCTCGTACTCGTCCTTGTACGCCATCAGTTTGTACAGGTTCCGTGCCACCGCGTCGACGAGTTCGGGGCTGTCCGACTCGCGCGACACGCGGTCGACGACGCCGAGATACTCAGCGGCATAACGCTCGTCGGCGTAAGCGACCAATTCGTCGACGCGAATGCCGACGCTGTGGGCGAGGTCGTCGTCGAGGTGTAGTCGCGCAACCTGCTCGCGCGCATACGAACTCGGCTCGACTGCAGTTGATTCGACGCCGGTGACCTCTCGCGACACGGCATCCGGATCCGCGATCACCTGACGACCACGCCGGAACGCCTGCAGGTTTGCCGACACTGCAACGCCGTTGAGTTCGACGGCGCGCTCGATCGACTCGGCCGAGATCGGTAGTGCCCCGGTCTGATACGCCGCGCCGACCATCAGCATGTTGGCGAACTGCTCGTCATCGAACAACTCCGTCGCGAGCGCGCCCGCGTCGAGGTATGCGGCTCGTGCGACACGGGCGTCGATCGAGTCATGGACAGCGGTGTCGGCGGGGAAGCCGACCGAGGTGTCGATGACCATGGCGCCGGTGGGAATTCGGGTCGTCGACACCACCGCGACGGTCCGATCCGGCGCGGTGACCTTGAGGTTCACCGGGTCGGTGCCGACGAGGGAGTCGCACGCGAGGTACAGATCGCACGTGTCGGCCGCGGCCTTGGCTGCCTGCTCGACGGGGCTGGGGAGGTGGTCTCGACAAGCTCGACCAGCGGTGGAAGCTCGACCAGCGGGATCGGCTTGACCCGCGGTGGAATCAGCTCGACCAGCGGTGGGATCGGCTTGACCAGCGGAAGACGACGCTTCACCAGCGGGGTCGGCTTGACCAGCGGCATCAGCGGAATCGGTGTCGACGGAGTGCAGCGCCGAGACCTTGATGTCGCTGACGACGGCGCCGCCCTTTTGGGCGAGGCCGGTCATGTCGACCGTGCGGGCCGCGTGGCCGTCCAAGAACGCTGCGGTTGCGAGGATCTGGGAGACGGTGACGACGCCGGTCCCGCCGATGCCCGTGATGCGCATCGTGAAGTCTGTGTCGCCCGTGACGGGTCGGGCAATGGGGGGAGTGGGGACCACACCGGCGTCGATCTCGGTCGCGCGCCGCGCGGCCGGAGTGTGGCCGGGCGTCACGGTGACGAACGACGGGCAATCGCCCTTCAGGCACGAGAAGTCGAGGTTGCATGAGCTCTGGTCGATACGTGTCTTGCGGCCGAACTCGGTCTGTACCGGATGCACCGAGAGGCAATTCGACTTCTCACCGCAGTCGCCGCATCCCTCGCAAATTCGCTCGTTGATGACGATTCGCTGCGTCGGGGTGGACATGGTGCCGCGCTTGCGTTTCCGACGTTTCTCCGCCGCGCAGTGCTGATCGTGGATCAACACCGTGACCCCGGGGACCGCCGCCAGTTCGGTCTGCACGTCGGCGAGGTCGCCGCGATCACGCACCACGACGCCGTCGGCGAGGTCGGCAGACCGTGTGCGCGACGGGTCGTCGGAGGTGACGACGATGCGCGACACCCCTTCTGCGGCAAGCAGTCGCGTCAACTGGGCGAGGCTGAACTCGCCGACGGGGTCCTGTCCGCCGGTCATCGCGACGGTGCCGTTGTAGAGCAGCTTGTAGGTGATGTTCTCACCCGAGGCGACAGCAGCGCGCAGGGCGAGTGATCCCGAATGCGTGAACGTGCCGTCGCCGATGTTCTGCACGAAATGGTCGGCGGGTACGAACGGTGCCATGCCGAGCCACTGGGCGCCCTCGCCGCCCATCTGGGTGACGCCGGCGATATCGCCGACCTGTTCCGGATCCATCAGCAACACCATTGCGTGACAGCCGATTCCGCCGCCGACGAGCGTGCCGGGACTGACCTTGGTCGAGCTGTTGTGCGGACATCCCGAACAGAAATACGGCGTGCGGACAGCGAGCGGAAGGTCGATCCGGGTACTCGACCGACGCGCGTTGTGCTCGTCGAGCCACGCCTGCGCGGCGTCGACGTGATGGTGTCTTGCCAGGCGTGTCGCGAGGCCGAGAGTGACTGCGTCGACGTCGAGTTCGCCGAAACGCGAGAACAACGTCGAACCGTCCTCATGAACCTTTCCGACGATGCGCGGGGCCCGCGGATGGCGATACAGCATGTCGCGCATCATGGTTTCGATGAAGTCGCGCTTCTCCTCGACGACGATCACCTCGTCGAGTCGACCGGCGGCGGTATCGGTGATGAAGCGCTCGAGGATCTCGCGGTCGAGCGGGTAGACCATGCCGAGTTTGAGGATGCGGATACCGGCCCGTTGTAGATCGGCGTCGTCGAGTCCCATGAGTCGCAACGCATTCCGAAGATCGAGGTACGTCTTTCCCGCGGCGACCAGTCCGATCCTGTCGTCACCACTGCGTACCGCGATGCGGTTGATGCCGTTGTGTCGTGCATATGCCAGCGCGCGCGGGATGCGCGTCGTCAACTGATTCTGTTCGAGCTCCATGAGATTGGCGCCGAGCAGCTTGCCGCTGGGTACGTGCGGGCTGCGCCCCAGATCGCCGTAGACGGGAACCACTCGATCGGGATGCACCACCGCGGTCGACGACCCATCCGCCACGTGTGCAGAGATCTTGAGCGAGGTCCACAGACCGCTGACCCGGCTCATGACCGCGGCGTGTACGCCGAGGTCGAGGATGTCTTGAGAATCGGCCGGGTAGAGCGTCGGGATGTAGAGGTCGGCGAGCGCCATCTCCGATGTGCACGGGACCGTCGAGCTCTTGGCGGCCGGATCGTCGCCGACGAGAGCGACGGCACCGCCGTCGGGATGCGTACCGATGAGGTTGGCGTGGCGTATGGCGTCTGACGCGCGGTCGAGGCCGGGCGCCTTGCCGTACCAGTAGCCGACGACGCCGTTGCGCTGCTGGCCGTCGTCGTCGGCCGCGAGCGGGCCGAGTGTCGGCGCGAGTTGCGATCCCATCACCGACGTCGCGGCGAGTTCTTCGTTGAGACCCGGGCGGTGCACCACGTCGAAGGGTGCAAGGAGCGACTGGCGTCGCATGAGTTCGAGGTCGAAGCCTGCGAGCGGCGAGCCTTCGTAGCCGGAGATGAACGACGCCGTGCGCAGATTCTGTCTCCGGTCGACGCGGGCGCGGTCGGCGATCATCCGGACGAGCGCCGTGATCCCGCCGAGGAAGATCGGACCTTCTTCGCGGGTGTATCGGTCGTCGAGCGTGAAATCGGTGGGGCGTGTCGTCGCACGCACTCCTGCCTGCGTCGATGCTGAATTCTTCGCGGTTGCGTCGCGCCGGAATCGGTCGGCTCGATCATCTGCGAGGGTCACGGGTTCACCTGGCCTTCGTGGTGTGTCGGCGTCGGCACGGGGTGTGGCCGACGACGTGTGGGCTGGGTCCGGGGGTGGTGGACCTCATCACCCACAGTACGAAATTGCGTGACGCCCGTCACGTCTGGGACGACGATGACAAGTAGATGACAGCCGCGCCGCGATCCGCTAGAGTCACTTTCAGTTAATTGCAGCTAACTGAAAGCGGATGGCTGCACGCATCCCTGCGAAGCGAAAGGTCTGCCTGTGACGAGGGTGGTCTCGACAAGCTCGACCAGCGGTGAGGGCTCGGCCAGCGGTAGCGGCTCGGGCAGCGTGGTCTCGACAAGCTCGACCAGCGAGAAGGGCTCGGCCAGCGTGGTCTCGACAAGCTCGACCAGCGAGAAGGGCTCGACCAGCGGTGAGGGCTCGGGCGGCGGCAATGGCTCGGCCAGCGGTCGGGCGGTGCACGAGGCCAACGTCGCGACGCTGCGCGAGCGTCTTGCGCGCGTCGCGGTCGGCGGCGGCGAGCGCGCCCGTGAGCGGCACATCTCCCGCGGCAAACTGCTCCCGCGCGATCGCGTCGACGGCCTGCTCGACGTCGGGTCGCCGTTCCTCGAGGTCGGGCCGCTCGCGGCGTTCGGCATGTACGACGACAAGGCGCCGTCGGCCGGTGTGATCGCCGGTGTCGGGCGTGTCGCCGGGCGTGAGTGCATGATCGTCGCCAACGACGCCACGGTGTCGGGCGGCACCTACTACCCGATGACGGTCAAGAAGCACCTGCGTGCGCAGGAGATCGCCGCCGCCAACCGGCTGCCCTGCATCTACCTCGTCGATTCCGGTGGCGCGATGCTCCTGGCGCAGGACGAGGTGTTTCCCGACCGGGAACACTTCGGACGGATCTTCTACAACCAGGCGACGATGAGTGCGGCGGGCATCCCGCAGATCGCGGCGGTGCTGGGATCATCGACGGCAGGCGGCGCCTACGTGCCCGCGATGAGCGACGAGACCGTCATCGTCCGCAATCAGGGCACCATCTTTCTCGCGGGACCCCCGTTGGTGAAGGCCGCGACCGGCGAGGACGTCAGCGCGGAGGACCTCGGCGGCGGTGCCATGCACTCGTCGGTCTCCGGGGTCACCGACCACCTCGTCGACAACGACCAGCAGGCGCTGGCCAAGGTCCGCGAGATCATCGCGACCCTCGGGCCGCGCGAGCAACCGCAGTGGGACACGATCGCCCCGCGTGAACCCGCGCGCAGCCAGACCGACATCTACGACGTCGTGCCCACCGACGCGCGTACCCCGTACGACGTTCGACAGGTCATCGAGATCATCAGCGATGCAGGCGAATTCACCGAGTTCAAGGCGAACTACGGCACGACGCTGGTCACGGCGTTCGCGCACGTGCACGGTCATCCCGTCGGCTTCGTCGCCAACAATGGTGTGCTGTTCAGCGAATCGGCGCTCAAGGGAGCGCACTTCATCGAACTGTGCGACCAGCGTCGAATTCCGTTGGTGTTCCTACAGAACATCACCGGATTCATGGTCGGGCGTGCCTATGAGGAAGGCGGTATCGCCAAAAACGGCGCCAAGATGGTCAATGCCGTTGCGTGCGCACGCGTTCCGAAGTTCACCGTGATGATCGGTGGCTCGTTCGGGGCGGGCAACTACTCGATGTGTGGCCGCGCCTACTCGCCGCGGTTCCTGTGGTCGTGGCCCAACGCGCGCATCTCCGTGATGGGCGGACCACAGGCCGCTGACACCCTTGCGACGGTGCGCCGCAACCAGATCGAACGATCCGGGAAGGAGTGGTCGGCCGACGACGAGGAGGCGTTCAAGACGCCGATCCGCGAGCAGTTCGACGAACAGTCCGACGCGTACTACTCGACGGCGCGCCTGTGGGACGACGGCATCGTCGATCCGGCACACACCCGCACGTTGCTCGGGCTCGCGCTCGAAACCGCCCGTTACGCACCGCTGGCCGATCAGCGCTACGGCGTCTTCCGGATGTGACCGACCGATGCGACACGAGATGGATGAGAACGTCATGACGACACCGACAGCCCGCCCGATCCGCAGCGTGCTCGTGGCCAACCGAGGCGAGATCGCGTGCCGCGTCATCGAGACATTGCGCCGCATGGGGATTCGGAGCATCGCCGTCTACTCCGACGCCGATGCCGACGCTCTGCATGTGCGGATGGCCGACGTGGCAGTACGACTCGGGCCTGCGTCCGCCGCACGCAGCTACCTCGACATCGACGCGGTGGTGCGCGCGGCGCAGCAGACCGGCGCCGATGCGGTGCACCCCGGATACGGATTCCTTTCGGAGAACCAGAAGTTCGCGGCAGCGCTCGACGCCGCGGGGATTGCGTTCATCGGGCCCCCGGCGGATGCGATCGCGACGATGGGCGACAAGATCACCGCGCGCGCCGCCGTCGTCGAACGCGACGTTCCGGTGGTGCCCGGTCTGTCACGGCCGGGGCTGACCGACGAGGATCTGATCGCCGCAGCCCCCGAGATCGGATTCCCGGTCCTGATCAAGCCCAGCGCCGGCGGCGGTGGCAAGGGCATGCACCGCGTCGAGAACGCCGACGAACTCCCGGCGGCGCTGCAACGTGCACGACGAGAGGCCGGATCGGCGTTCGGCGACGACTCGTTGTTCCTCGAGCACTTCGTCGACACCCCACGCCACATCGAGGTGCAGGTCCTTGCCGACCAGTACGGCAACGTGATTCATCTCGGCGAGCGCGAGTGCTCGCTGCAGCGTCGACACCAGAAGGTCATCGAGGAGGCACCCTCGGCGCTTCTCGACGAAGCGACGCGCGCACGTATCGGCGAGGCCGCCTGCGACGCGGCGCGCAGTGTCGGCTACACCGGAGCGGGCACCGTCGAATTCATCGTCTCCGCCAAGCGACCCGACCAGTTCTTCTTCATGGAGATGAACACACGGCTGCAGGTCGAGCATCCTGTCACCGAGCTCGTCACCGGAGTCGACCTCGTCGAGCAGCAGATCCGGGTTGCGCGCGGTGAGAAGCTCGCGCTCACCCAGTCCGACATCGTCTTGTCGGGGCACGCGATCGAGGCGCGGGTGTATGCCGAAGATCCGGCGCGGGGATTCCTGCCGACCGGCGGCACGATCGTGGCGCTCGAAGAGCCGGCCGTGCCGGGTGAGACGTCCGAATACAGCGGCATCCGTGTCGATTCCGCGATGTTCGAGGGCATGGTAGTCGGGAGCGATTACGACCCTATGCTGGCCAAGGTCATCGCATACGGCAGCGACCGCGACGAGGCGATCGAGCGTCTCGACCAGGCTCTCGCGCACACCAGAGTGCTCGGTGTGGTCACCAACATCGACTTCTGCCGCTTCGTGCTGGCGCAGGACCGCGTCCGCGACGCCGAGCTCGACACCGAACTGCTCGACAGGCTCGTCGTCGACTACGCTGCGCCGCAACCGGTTCCGGAAGCGCTGGTGCTCCTGGGTGCTGCCCGCACCGGGTTTCGGCAACCCGGCGACGTCTGGAATACCGAAGTCGGCTGGCGCATCGGTGCACCTGCACCGGTGGTGACCCGCATCGTCGACGGCGACAACAAGCACTGGACGGTCTCGTTCCGTGTCGACGCCGCCACCGACGACACTCTGCGCGGACGCGCGTCGGTCTCCGGCGACGACGTCGACTCCTGGGAAGCCGACGTCGAATACCGTCGAATCGACCAGGGCGGCAACGGTGATCACGTCGACCGCTTGATCGTCGACGGTGTCAGTCAGTCGTGGTCGCACGCGGAGATCGACGGCTCGTGGTGGGTGTCGGGACCAACGGGGTCGTGGACTCTCGAACTCGCCCGACCGATTCTCGACGAGGCCGCAGATGAGAAGGCCGGAGAGATCACCTCGCCCATGCCGGGGACCATCGTTGCCGTGTCGGTCGTCGACGGTGACGATGTCGAGGCAGGGGTACCCGTGCTCGTCGTCGAGGCGATGAAGATGGAGCACACGCTGACAGCCCCGATCACGGGCGTGGTCGCGCTCGCGGCGAAGGTCGGCGACAAGGTCGCGGCGGGCCAAACACTTGCACACGTAACGGATGAGAACTCGATGGAGCAGGCCAACTGATGGAACTGACACAGGACTACACCGACCTGATCGACACCGTGCGCGACTTCGCGCAGTCGGTGGTTGCGCCGGTCGCGGCGAAACACGATGCGGAACACAGCTTTCCGTACGAGGTCGTCTCGCAGATGGGGAAGATGGGACTCTTCGGACTCCCGTTCTCCGAAGAGTACGGCGGCATGGGTGGCGACTACTTCGCGCTGTCGCTCGCGCTCGAGGAACTCGGCAAGGTCGACCAGTCGGTGGCGATCACGCTCGAGGCCGGTGTGTCGCTCGGGGCGATGCCGATCTACAAGTTCGGTACCGAGGAGCAGAAGCAGCGCTACCTGCCCGACCTGACTTCCGGTGTCGCGCTGGCCGGATTCGGGCTCACCGAGCCGGGAGCCGGCTCGGATGCAGGAGCCACCGCCACAACGGCGCGCGACGACGGCGACACGTGGATCATCAACGGCGCCAAGCAGTTCATCACCAACTCCGGTACCGACATCACGTCGCTGGTGACGGTGACCGCGGTGACCGGCGTCAAAGACAATGGGCGCAAGGAGATCTCGACCATCATCGTGCCGTCGGACACGGTCGGGTTCACCGCTGAACCCGCGTACAACAAGGTCGGCTGGAACGCGTCGGACACCCACCCGCTGGCCTTCACCGACGCGCGGGTACCGACCGAGAATCTCCTGGGCGAGCGTGGCCGCGGATACGCCAACTTCCTGTCCATCCTCGACGAGGGGCGCATCGCCATCGCGGCACTCGCGACGGGTGTGGCGCAGGGATGTGTTGACGAGAGCGTGAAGTACGCCAAGGAGCGGCAGTCCTTCGGGCAGCCGATCGGCAACTACCAATCGGTCTCGTTCGCCATCGCCCGAATGGAGGCGCGAGCACACGTAGCCCGCACTGCGTACTACGACGCCGCAGCGAAGATGTTGGCGGGCAAGCCGTTCAAGAAGGAAGCGTCGATCGCCAAGATGATCGCCAGTGAAGCCGCGATGGACAACGCGCGGATGGCGACACAGATCCACGGCGGTTACGGGTTCATGAATGAGTATCCCGTGGCCCGCCATTACCGGGACTCGAAGATCCTCGAGATCGGGGAGGGCACCACCGAGGTGCAACTCATGCTGATCGCACGCGAACTGGGGTTCTCATGAGTGATGGCACGCAATCGCCCACATCGACGGCTCGCAGGGTGATACAACGCGGGTTGTGGTTCGAGGAGTTCGACGAGGGCACGGTGTACGAGCATCGGCCGGGTCGGACCGTGACCGAGGCCGACAACGTGCTGTTCACCACGTTGACCATGAACACGCAGGCACTGCATCTCGACGCCGCGTGGTCGGCTCAGCAGCCCGGCTTCGGCGGTCAGCGACTCATCAATTCAATGTTCACGCTGTCGACGATCGTCGGATTGTCGGTGTCGCAACTGACACAGGGGACGCTCGTCGCGAACCTCGGTTTCAGCGAGGTCTCCTTTCCCGCACCGTTGTTCGCGGGCGACACGCTGTACGCGGAGACGGAGTGCACTGGCATCCGCGAGTCCCGGTCGCGTCCCGGCGAAGGGGTGGTCAACCTGCTTCACGTCGGTCGCAATCAGGACGGGGTGGTTGTCGCCCGAGCCGCGAGGGCCACACTGGTACGGAAGCGACCCGACGACTGACGCCGCCGGAGACAACTCCGCCGACGTCTGAACGAACAGGAGTGAGAATCGTGACCACCGGCCCGATCGTGCCGCCCAATCAGTTCGGTATTTCCAGCCAGATCGGCAGTGAACCACAGATGTTGGTCAACGCCTGGCTGCCCTCGGGTCCGGCGATGCTGTTCTGTCCGGCCGACCGTCCCGACCGCTACCAGAAGGCACTCGAGCGAGCCGACGTCGTCATCCTCGACCTCGAGGACGCGGTCGCACCGGAGAATCGCGTGGCAGCACGGGAAGCGTTGGTCGCCAACCCGATCGACCCGGACCGAACCGTCGTGCGTATCAACCCGGCGGGTACCGGTGACTATCGGCGCGACCTCGCGGCATTGAGCGACACCAACTATCGGGTGGTCATGCAGGCGAAGGCCGAGACCGCAGCGTCGGTCATCGAGACGGCGTTCCAGACCATCGCACTCATCGAGACACCGCTCGGCGTGGTGAACGTCAACGAGATAGCTCAGGCCGTCAACTGCATCGGATTGATGTGGGGTGCAGAGGATCTCGTGGCCGGTCTGGGCGGCAAGTCGAGCAGATTCGGTCAGGCTGAGCCGGGGGCGGGCACCTATCGCGACGTTGCCCGCTACGCACGTGCGATGGTGCGGATCTCCTCGGCGGCCGCGGGGATCTTCGCCGTCGACTCGGTACACATCGACATCCCCGACACCGACGGCCTCGCAGCAGAGGTCCGCGACGCCGTCGCACTCGGGTATGCCGCGACAGCATGCATTCACCCCTCACAGGTGGAGATCATCCGTGCCGGATACAGCCCGGATGCCGACGAGATCGATTGGGCCAAGCAGGTTCTCGAAAAGTCGGAGGAGTATCACGGTGGCGTCTTCAGCCTCGACGGGCAGATGATCGACGGCCCCGTGCTTCGTCAGGCCGAGGCTGTGCTGGCGCGTGCCGCCGCAGCCGAAAACCTCGACACGTAAATGACCGCATGATCAGGATATGAGTCCACGAGAAGAGAGTGATCCGAATGGCCGAGCAGAAGGTCGAATTGGCCTATGCCCGTGGTGAAGACAACCCGCCGCTGCTGACGGAGACGATCGGGCAGACGCTCGCGCGCACCACCGAGGCGTACGGGGAGAACCTCGCCCTCGTCGACGCTCCCAGCGGACGAACCTGGACGTATCGAGAGTTCCGTGCCGAGGTACTCGCGCTCGCCGCGGGACTGCTCCGGCACGGCGTTCAGGCGGGCGATCGGGTGGGCCTGTGGGCGCCGAACCGACCCGAATGGGTGATGGTGCAGTACGCGACCGCCGAGATCGGTGCCATCCTGGTCAATCTCAACCCCGCCTACCGGCAGAACGAGCTCGACTATGCGCTCACCCAGTCGGGCACCAGCGTCGTGCTCGCCGCCGAGCGGTACAAGGACTCCGACTATCGGGGCATGCTCGACGCCGCCCGGCCCGCGGCGTCGGAACTGCGTGAGGTGATCCTCTTCGAGACGCCCGAGTGGGACGAACTGCTCACCTGGCCGTCGGACGATGAGTTGTCCGCGGTGGCGCAACGCGCGGCGACGCTGCGGTCGGACGATCCGATCAACATCCAATACACTTCGGGTACAACGGGTTTCCCGAAGGGTGCGACACTCACGCACGCCAACATCAGCAACAACGGTTACCTCGTCGGCGAACTACTCGCCTACACCGACGCCGACCGCATCTGCATCCCGGTGCCGTTCTATCACTGCTTCGGCATGGTGATGGGCAACCTTGCCGCGACGAGTCATGGTGCGGCCATGGTCATTCCGTCGCCGACCTTCGATCCGGAAGCCGCATTGCGGGCCGTCGTCGACTATCGCTGCACGAGCCTCTACGGTGTGCCGACGATGTTCATCGCCGAGCTGGCGCTCCTCGATCACGTCGAGCCGGGCCAGTACGATCTGTCGAGTCTGCGGACAGGGATCATGGCGGGTTCGCCGTGCCCCGAACACGTGATGCGGCAGGTGGTCGATCGCATGCACATGGGCGAGGTCTCGATCTGCTACGGGATGACGGAGACGTCGCCGGTGTCGTGTCAGACGAGAGTCGACGATCCGCTGGAACTGCGGGTCGGCACCGTCGGGCGGGTGGGGCCGCATCTGGAGATCAAGGTGATCGACCCCATCACGGGAGAGACACTGCCGCGCGGTGAGACCGGCGAATTCTGTACTCGCGGTTACAGCGTGATGAGCGGGTACTGGAACGAACCCGAGAAGACCGCGGAGGCGCTCGATGCCGACGGTTGGATGCACACCGGCGACCTGGCCGTCATGGACCCGAACTCGTACGCGCGAATCACGGGGCGCATCAAGGACATGGTGATCCGCGGGGGAGAGAACATCTACCCGCGCGAGATCGAAGAGTTCCTCTACACCCACCCCGACATCCTCGACGCGCAGGTGATCGGCGTGCCCGACGAGCGTTACGGCGAAGAACTCATGGCGTGGATTCAGTTGCGCGACGGCGTCGCCGACCTCACCGCCGACGACGTGCGCGAGTTCGCGACCGGAAAGATCGCGCGCCACAAGATCCCGAGATACGTCCACGTGGTCAAGGAATTCCCGATGACCGTGACCGGCAAGGTACGCAAGGTGGCGATGCGCGCGGAGTCCGTCGACCTTCTCGGGTTGGCGTGATGACCGACCCCGGATCTTCGGGCCGAGGCGAAACAACAACGCGCATGGACGATTTCGCGCGAGAGGTCGCCGAGCGCCACGGCGTCGACACGTCGTCGTACGCGACGCTGTGGGCCTGGTCGGTGGACAGTCCTGCGCAGTTCTGGCGCGCGGTGTGGGACTTCTTCGACCTCGACGCCGTTGCCGGTCCGCTCGCCGAAGGCGCCGCCGCCGTCCTCGCGTCGACGGACATGCCAGGCGCGCAATGGTTTCCCGACGTCACCCTGAACTACGTCGATCAGGTCTTCCGGCACGCCGACGATCCCGACGCCGCCGCGCGGACCGCGATCGTCGGAGTCGACGAGAGCGGCACGCGTGTGTCGCTGACGTGGGCACAGTTGCGCGAGCAGTCGCTGGCGTTCGCGCGCACGCTGCGCGGGCTCGGGGTCGGTGTCGGCGATGTGGTCGCCGCCTACCTGCCCGACATTCCCGAGGCGTTGGTGGCGTTCCTCGGCACCGCCGCGGTCGGCGCGATCTGGTCGGGTTGCGGACAGGACTACGCGCCGTCGGGTGCCGCGGGCCGACTCGCCCAACTCGAGCCCAAGGTGCTGGTGACCGCCGACGGCTACCGATACAACGGCAAGGACATCGACAAGACGGCCGACAGCGCCGAACTGGCAGGCCTTCTCGAAGGGCTGGGCTCCCACATCGTCGTCGGAGATCCGTCGCGACAGCCTGCCCGCGGAATCGAAATTCTGAGCTACGAGAGCGCCATTGCGTCGAATTCGCAGGCGCAGTCCGACGTTCCCGACGCCGACATCCCGGTGCGGGTCGGGTTCGATCATCCGCTGTGGGTGCTCTTCAGTTCGGGAACAACGGGGCGTCCCAAGGGAATCGTGCACGGGCACGGCGGCGTCGTCGTCGAACATCTGAAAGCCGCCGGCCTGCATGCCGATCTGTCGCGTGATGACGTCTTCTTCTGGCACACCGCGCTGAGTTGGATGATGTGGAACTTCCGGGCCGCGGGATTGCTGGTGGGCGCTGAGATCGTCTGTTACAGCGGCTCACCGCTCTACCCCGACGCCGATCGGCTCTGGGCACTCGTCGCCGACGAAGGTGTCACCTACTTCGGCACCAGTCCCGGACAGTTGCAGGCGAGCCGCAAGGCAGGCCTGCAACCGGGCCGCGACCACGACCTGGCGGCGCTACGGGGGATCGGGAGCACCGGTTCGGCGTTGTCGGCCGATCTGTTCGACTGGATCGACGAGAACGTACGCCCCGGGATTCCGGTGTCGTCGATCAGTGGCGGCACCGACGTGGTGACCGCGTTCGCAGGCGGTTCGTCGGGTCAGCCGGTCGTGCCCGGTGAGCTCTCGGTGCGTTACCTCGGTGTGGCGCTTGCCAGCTGGGCTCCCGACACGACGCCGCTGATCGGGGAGGTCGGCGAGATGGTCGTCACCGCACCGATGCCCTCGATGCCGGTGGGCTTCTGGAACGACCCGGACGGTGCTCGTTATCGTGCCGCGTACTTCGCGCACGAGTGGTCGGGCACCGACTCCGATTCGGAACCCGTATGGCGACACGGCGATTGGGTCACGGTCACCGATCGGGGTTCGCTCATCATCCACGGCCGCAGCGACGCGACGCTCAACAAGCAGGGCGTGCGCATGGGATCGGCCGACATCTACGAGGTCGTCGAAAGCCTCCCCGAGATCGCAGAGGCATTCGTACTGGGCGTCGACGGGCCCGACGGCAAGTACTGGATGCCCCTGTTCGTGACCCTGGTGCCCGGCGCCACGCTCGACGACGATCTGCGCTCGACGATCGCCTCGTCGATCCGCACGCGGCTGTCGCCACGACACGTTCCCGACGAGGTGATCGAGGCGCCCGGCATCCCGCACACCCGCACGGGTAAGAAGCTCGAGGTGCCGGTGACCGCGATCCTCGCGGGCCGCACCGGCGTCGACGTCGACCCCCGGTCGATCGACGATCCGGGCCTCATCGACTGGTACGCAGCACGGGGTCGCGAACATCAGTGGTGAGGGATCCGTCTCACACCGATGTACTAGCGTGGTCGGGGAACTGCCGTGCCACGTGTCTGTGCGGGCGCGGCCCGCACGCTTCGACCAGGAGATATGACGTATGAGCTATCAGCCGGGGGGCTCCGGTTTCGGCGCCTCCGACTCGGGCCAGGGTTATGGACAACAGGCCGGACAACAAGCCGGGTATCCGCAGGCCGGGAGCGGGCAGCGCAGCTCTGACCAGCAGGGATCGTCCCAACAGGGCTACGGGCAGCAGGGCTACGGCCAGCAGGAGTACGGGCAGTCGGGATATCCCCAGTCCGGATACTCGCAGCCGGGATACGGTCAGGCCAATTACATCCAGTACGGGCAGGGGCAGTACGGCTACGGTGCCGCGCCGAAGCCTGCGAGCCAGGGACTTCCGGCGAACACCTCGTTGTTCCTCGCCATCGCGCTCAGCGTGCTCGCGGTGCTGAACCTGTTCGTCGGCTTCTGGAGCTACGGATCGGGGCTGTCGTTGGGGGTCATCGTGATCGCGTTGTCGCTGCTCGCTGCGTTGTTCCCCAGCAAGGTCGCCGTCAACGCACTCGTTCCGGTCTTGGCGGCATTGACCGGCGCCGACGCGATCACGCGGATCTACTCGCTCATCCACACCTCGTTGACAGACGTATCGAACTACGCGAACTACGGCGTGACGGCTCCCTCGTCGTCGTGGGAAGACTACGTGCAGTTGGTTATCTCGTTGTTGATTGCGGGCCTCGCTATCTTCTGGCTGCTCATCGTGCTCGGAGCGGTCAAGCTCGCACCGGCGCCGGGCGCTGACGCAACCACCGGGTCGGTTCCCGCGGGTTCGACCGTGACCGCCGTCGAGCAGACGACCGTCGTCGCCGAGACCACTCCCGCGACACAGGCATACGGGCAGGCGACGGCGACCGGCTATGGCGACGCACAGGCATCAGGCAAGGCGCAGGCGCCTGTCGCCTCCACGCCCGCTGCCGCTGGTTCCGCTACACCGAGCCCCTCCGCCGCGGGCTACGGACAGTCGGCGTACACCTACGGCCAGTCGCCGTCTCATCAGGCGGGCGACTCGACTGCGTACGGTGCGGGCGCCGCGTCGGCCCAGGAATCGTCGCCGCAGTCGTCGTCCTACTCGCCCTATTCGGCCTCGTCGCACTCGCAGGCTCAGCCGTCGTCGAGTCCCTCCGCGCACTCGAGTGGGTACCCGAGCGGTCCGGCCGCGTCGGAATCGACGGGAGCAGGCTCCAAGGGGCCGGCGTCGAGGGGAGCGGCGTCGCAGGCGTCCTCACCGTCCGCTGCACCGTCGGCCGAGAGTGGATACGGGGACCGCACCACGGCGTTCCACCGTCCCGAAGATCAGTCGGGTAAGGGCGGTTCGTCGTCGAGCTGACGCCCGGCCGGCAGTGTATCGCCGGGCAGCTGAAAACCAACGCAACAACTCGATACGTGTAGGGCCCGCCTCGTTGCGGGGCCCTACACGTATGCCGTGAGTGTTGTCTCTCGGCGCGTCTCCAACTCAACTGCAGTCACTCGTGTCACGCTCGTAACGATGTCGTCGATCAGGTCTGTGCCCAAAGAGAGTCTTTCCGCGCGTCTGCGTCAGGTGCGGCGGACGACCCGCGCGCAGCGTCTCGGCACCGAGGGCAGCGCGCGGGAGTTGATCCTGGTCGCATTCGGGGTGCCGGTCCTCACGCTGATGGTCCTCGTGGTCTGTGTACTCGCCGTACTCCTCATGTCCGGCGGAGATATCTCGGGCATCGCGAACGTGATCTCGGCGTGCTGGTTGGCCATCCACCAGGTGCCGATGACGATGAACGGCGTCACGCTCGGCGTGCTTCCGATGCTGCCGACTTTGCTCGTCGCGGCGGGGACTGCCGGGTTCGCGTCGTCGGCGAGCCGCGTCGGGCGGTCGGCGTCTGAGCTCGCGGCGATCGTGGCGGCCGCGATCGGCGGGCCGCTGGTGATCACCGCGATGGCGTTGGCCGTGCTCATGGACGGATCGTCGGATACACCCGTTGCCGCCCCGAATGCGTTGTTGGCCTTTGGTTGCACGATCGCTCTGCATGGGTTGGCGACAGCCGCAGGTGTTGCCTGGCGGCGTCGTCGCGACCTGGCGGCACTGAGCTCGGTGACCGCAGCCGACCGTCGGGGGTTTCGCTTCGGTCTGCTTGCCGCGGTCGCGCTCCTCGCGGCCGGGTCGGTTCTCGTTCTCGTACGACTCCTGCTGAGCTTCTCCGACGTCGGGCACGTCATCAGCGGCGGCTACCGCTTCGACGGCTACCTGGGCCTGACCGTGCTGTCGATTCTCTACCTTCCCAACGTGATCGTGGGCGCGACGGCTGTTCTCGTCGGCGCCAACGTCCTCGTCGGGGCGATGTCGGTGGACCTTCTGTCGGTACGTAGCGGGCCGATGCCGCCCGTGCCGCTGCTCGCAGCGCTCCCCGATGCCGATTACGGCACGCTCGGCGTCGTCGGATTCGTTGTCCCCGCTGCCGTCGCCGGCTACGTCGGTTGGCGATGCCGATCACTCGACCCGATCGCCCACGTCCGTGCTGTCGGCGTGGCCGGAGCGGTCGCGGCGTCGATCGTCGTGCTCCTCGCTTGGCCTGCAGGCGGCCAACTCGGCGAGATCGGCGCGACGGGCATCAATGTCGCAGCGGCGGGAGTGTTCACGCTCGGTTGGATTGTCGTCGTCGGACTCATCGTCGCGCTCATCTACG
The DNA here is from genome assembly GCF_001665715.1 of Gordonia sp. 852002-10350_SCH5691597. NCBI lineage: Bacteria > Bacillati > Actinomycetota > Actinomycetes > Mycobacteriales > Gordoniaceae > Gordonia > Gordonia sp. 852002-10350_SCH5691597. The sequence continues at coordinate 31,584 of NZ_LZMO01000257.1, read as the reverse complement.
GCTGCCTGCCATCGACTCGGCGCGCCAGGCTGCAGACGGAGTCCGGCGCCGAGGATGCCGACGATCTCAACACCTGGCTCGACGACTCCGGATACGACGACGACTACGTCGCCGACTCCCGGGAAGAATACGACTCCTGGGACGAGGACGACTCCTATTACAGCGATGCCGGTGATGACGCGGAGTTCGACGGCGACAGCGATCTCAGCGACAGCGACGACGACGGCGTCGGCCCCGACGGCCGTGCAGTCGACGATGATGCCCGGTTCGACGGCGATACCGGGTTTGACGATGACGGCGCGTTTGACGATGACGGCGCCGACGTCGATCCGGTCAGCGCCGGGGACGCAACGACTCGCTCACGGGGCGCGAAAAGCGATCCACTAGGCTCGCAGATGTGAACAGAACCCCCGTGGACGCTGCCGGTAACCCGGTACGCGTCCCGATCGTCGTGATGGCGTCGGGTACGGGAACACTGCTCGAGTCACTCATCGACCGCGCCGACGGCCCCGACGCCGCCTTCGAGGTGACGGCAGTCGTCGTCGACCGTGACTGTCGCGCAGCGTCGATCGCGCAACGCCACGAGATTCCCGTCGTCGTATGTCGTGTCTCCGACCACGCCGACCGTGCCCGCTGGGACGAGGCGCTGGCCGAGCAGGTGGCAGCGGTAGCGCCCGCGTGGGTGGTGACCGCAGGTTTCATGAAGATCCTCGGCCCGGCGTTCCTGTCGCGTTTCGGTGGTCGCATCGTGAACTCTCACCCCGCGTTGTTGCCGTCGTTTCCCGGCGCGCACGGCGTCGCCGGCGCTCTCGCGCACGGCGTCAAGGTGACGGGCGCGACGATCCACCTCGTCGACGACGGCGTCGACACCGGTCCGATTCTCGCGCAGGCGCCGGTGATGATCTCACCGAGCGACACCGAGGAGACCCTGCACGAACGCATCAAGTCGGTCGAGCGATTCCTGCTCGCCGACGTTGTGGCGAAACTTGTCACCCGAGGAGTTGTCATCGACGGACGAAAGGCCCGGATTCCGTGAACGCAGCCACCCCCGCAGACACAGGTCGACGCCCCATCAAGCGTGCGTTGGTCAGTGTGTACGACAAGACCGACCTCGCCGATCTCGCGTCGTCGTTGCACGAGGCGGGCGTCGAACTCGTCTCGACCGGGTCGACTGCGAAAACCATTGCGGCAGCTGGAATTCCGGTGACCGAGGTGTCGGAGCTGACCGGATTCCCGGAATGCCTCGACGGACGGGTCAAGACGCTCCACCCCAGGGTGCACGCGGGCATCCTCGCCGACAGTCGCAAGGAGTCGCACGTCGCGCAGCTCGACGAGTTGGGTGTCGCCCCATTCGATCTCGTCGTGGTCAACCTGTACCCGTTCACCGAGACCGTCGCGTCTGGTGCCACGCCCGACGAGTGCATCGAGCAGATCGACATCGGCGGACCGTCAATGGTGCGCGGCGCGGCCAAGAACCATCCCAGCGTTGCCGTCGTCGTCGATCCGATGGACTACGAGCAGGTCTCCGCTGCCGTCGCCGAGGGCGGATTCACGCTCACACAGCGACGTGAGTTGGCCGCCAAGGCATTTCGGCACACCGCTGACTACGACGTCGCTGTCGCCTCCTGGATGTCGCAGGAGGTTGCGCCCGCGGCTGACGGATCGAAGTTCCCCGAGTGGACCGGATTCACCTGGGAGCGTTCCGACGTGCTGCGCTACGGCGAGAACCCCCATCAGGCCGCGGCGCTCTACCTTTCCACCGCTGCTCCCGAGGGACTCGCGTCGGCAGAACAGTTGCACGGCAAGGAGATGAGCTACAACAACTACACCGACTCCGACGCGGCCTGGCGCAGCGCCCATGACTTCGACGCACCCGCCGTCGCGATCATCAAGCACGCCAACCCCTGTGGCATCGCCATCGGTGAGACGATCGGGGAGGCGCACCGCCTCGCCCATGCCTGCGATCCTGTCAGTGCTTATGGCGGCGTGATCGCGGCCAACCGTGAGATCACGGTCGAGATGGCCGAGCAGGTCGCCGAGATCTTCACCGAGGTGATCATCGCTCCGGGCTTCGCCGACGGCGCGCTCTCGGTGTTGCAGCGCAAGAAGAACATTCGCATCCTTCGCGCCACCCCGCCGGTGCGCGCAGGACTCGAGTTCCGTCCGGTGTCCGGCGGCCTGCTCATGCAGGATCGCGACATCCTCGACGCCGAGGGCGACAACCCGGACAACTGGACACTCGTCGCAGGACCCCCGGCCGATCCCGACACCCTCGCCGATCTCGAATTCGCCTGGCGCGCATGCCGCTCGGTGAAGTCGAACGCCATTCTGCTCGCCAAGGACGGCGCCTCTGTCGGCGTCGGTATGGGGCAGGTCAACCGGGTCGACTCGGCGCACCTCGCCGTCACCCGCGCAGGCGAGCGGGCCAGTGGCAGCGTCGGAGCGTCGGACGCCTTCTTCCCGTTCCCTGACGGCCTGCAGGTGCTGATCAACGGTGGGGTATCGGCGGTTGTGCAGCCGGGCGGGTCGATCCGCGACAAAGAGGTCATCGAGGCCGCCGCAGAAGCCGGCATCACCCTGTACCTCACCGGTGCACGGCATTTCGCGCACTGACCTGATCCTGTCGACCGGGCGCATTGTCGGACCGGCTGGGCGCTCCGTCGGGCCGAGTGGGCGTGACCGATGACCGTCCTCGACCTCGCGCTGCTGTTCGTCGCGGGGTTCGGCGCCGGACTGATCGGATACGTCACCGGCTTGGCGTCGGTGGTCAGCTATCCCGCGCTCCTGGCAGTGGGACTCAGCCCGATCGCGGCGAACGTCACCAACACGGTGTCGCTCGTCGCGGTGGGGGCAGGGAGTCTCGGCCAGTCCGGCAAAGTACTGCTCGCGGGTGATCGTCGGCCGCTGTACGCAGGTGTGGTCGCGTCGCTGATCGGCGGCACGATCGGCGCGATCATTCTCTTGATCACGCCCCCCGATAGCTTCAAGGTGATCGTGCCGTACCTCGTTGGGTTTGCGGCGATCGCTCTGCTCGTTCAACCACAGCTTCGACGACTCGCCTCACGTCACGCCGACCGTCCGTGGCTCTTCGTCGTCGGACTCGGCCTGATCTCCATCTATGGCGGCTACTTCGGTGCGGGCGCGGGCATCGTGCTGCTCGCGCTGACTCTCGTCGTGACGAGCGAACCACTCTGGCGCGCAACGCTGTTGAAGTCTCTGTTTCTCGGCGTCGCCAATCTGGTTGCGGCCGTGGGCTTCATCATCTGGGGTCCGGTTCACTGGCCGGCGGCGATTGCCATGGCGATCGGCTGTCTGATCGGCGGCTGGTGCGGTCCACCCGTGGTCAAACGACTACCCGCCGGACCCCTCCGCATCGCGGTGGGACTCGGCGGGCTCGGTCTCGCTGTGTGGCTGGCGTTCAGCTGATACCCGTCGTCGGGGCGAGATCCCTTGCGCGGACGTACGCTTGGCGTACATAATCGTCGACGTCCCTGGAGAATCGACGACCCAGGGCGCCAATCCAGTGTGCATTTTTCTCACGCTGAGGAAAAGGATGGTCGTGCGCTGCCCGTCCCGGTACACATAGCCGGTGACTTTGTTCGTCGACATCACGCCCGAGGAGCAGCAGGGCGGACAACCAGGGGTTGAGAAGACCTCGACCGGTAGCAGGCTTCGTTCTGCTGCACTGCAGTTCGGTCTCCCGGTGCTCTCGGTGGTTCTGTTCCTCGCCGTCTACCAAGCCGTCGCGGTCAGCGGCGTCTGGAGCGAGACGTTCGTTCCCCGTCTCGGTACTGTGTGGCACGCCTTTGTCGAAATGTCGACGACGCACAACGGCGTCGTCGGCTATGCCGGTTATTACTGGTGGGAACACCTCTACATGACGCTGCGTCGTGTCTTCGTCGGTGTCGTGATCGGCGTCGCCGCGGGTGTGGTCCTGGGGCTTATCATGGGCTCGATCCCTTGGGTCCGACGACTTCTCGAGCCGTGGCTGACATTCCTGCGCGCGTTGCCTCCGCTGGCGTACTTCTTCCTCTTGGTCATCTGGCTGGGAATCGACGAGGCGCCGAAGATCACGCTTCTCGCGTTGGCCGCTCTTCCGCCGGCAGCGGTGGCGACCACCACGGCCGTCAGCGCCACTCCGGTCTCGCTGATCGAGGCTGCACGCGCCCTGGGGGCAAGCAGGCGTGAGGTGATCTCCGACGTCGTGATCCCGGCCGCGCTACCCGAAACATTCACGGGCATCAGGCTTTCGGTCGGCATCGCCTATTCGTCGGTGGTCGCGGCCGAGCTCTTCAACGGCATTCCCGGCATCGGTGGCGTCGTCAAAGATGCCAGCAACTACAACAACACTCCCGTCGTGCTGGTCGGCATCGTCCTCATCGGACTGTCGGGTCTCATCATCGACGGAATACTTCGGATAATCGAGCACCGCCTGGTGCCGTGGCGTGGAAAGGCCTGAACAACAATGACATTCCTGACATCGAGCGCGTCTCGTCGATCGCGGTTGCGTTCGCTCGGGGTCACCGTCGGTGCTCTCGTCGCCTCGGCCGCGGTTGTACTCACCGGTTGCTCGGTCGACAAGTCGTCCGGAGACAGCGACAAACCGACGATTCGCCTTGCCTACCAGTCCTTCCCGAGCGGCGACTTGATCGTGAAGAACAACAAGTGGCTCGAGGACGCGCTGCCGAAGTACAACATCAAGTGGACCAAGTTCGATTCGGGTGCCGACATCAACACGGCGTTCGTCGCGAAGCAGATCGACTTCGGCGCAATCGGTTCGAGCCCCGTGGCGCGTGGACTCTCCGCGCCGTTGAACATTGCCTACCAGGTCGCGTTCATCCTCGACGTCGCGGGCGACAATGAAGCTCTGGTGGCGCGCAACGGAACTGGGATCAACTCGATCGCCGACCTCAAGGGCAAGCGGGTGGCCACGGCGTTCGCATCGACCTCGCACTACAGTCTGCTCGCCGCTCTCAACCACGCCGGCGTGAACCCGAAAGACGTCAACCTGATCGACCTGCAGCCGCAGGCATCGCTGGCCGCGTGGCAGCGCGGAGACGTCGACGCCGTCTACACCTGGCTGCCGACGCTCGACGAGTTGCGCAAGTCCGGCAAGACCATCGTGACCAGCCGTGAGGTGGCCACCTGGGGCAAGCCGACGCTCGACCTCGGCGTCGTGTCGTCGGACTTCGCGAAGGATCACCCCGACGTCGTCGACACCTGGCGCAAGGCCGAAGCACGCGCGCTCAAGCAGATCCACGACGATCCGCAGGCTGCGGCCAAGGCTATTGCCGCACAGTTGAACACGACGCCCGAGGACGCGGCCAACCAGCTCAAGCAGGGCATCTACCTGACTGACGCCGAGCTGACCTCGCCGCAGTGGCTCGGCACCGAGGGCAAGCCGGGCAACGTCGCCGACAACCTGCACAGCGCCGCGGAATTCCTTGCGGAACAACAGCAGATCCCGTCGGCGCCTCCGCTGTCGACGTTCCAGAATGCGATCTACACCAAGGGGCTTCCGGGTGTCCTCACCGCACAGTGATACCAAGACCGATAGCGGCAGCAAGGTCGACGCCGAGAAGGCCGATGCTCAGAAGGCCGACGCGACGGTGACCGACAGCCAAGCGGCGTCGAGTCCCGCTGCGGCGCAGAGTGAACCGGCACAGGGTCAGGGCAGCATCAGCCTGCGCGGCGTGACGCAGCGGTACGGCAAGGGTGCCGACGCCGTGACCGCCGTTGGGCCGGTCGACCTCGAGGTCGACCCCGGTGAAGTACTTGTGCTCGTCGGGCCGTCGGGCTGTGGCAAGTCGACGCTCCTGAGGCTGATCGCGGGATTCGAGGACCCCGCGTCGGGCGTCGTAGAGGTCTCCGGACGAAAGCCGGCGCCCGGCAGCTCGTCTGGCGTGGTCTTCCAGCAGCCGAGGCTGTTTCCGTGGCGCACCGTCGGCGGCAACGTCGACCTCGCGTTGAAGTACGCAGGCGTGCCGCGTTCGGATCGGCCGGCACGTCGGGAGGAACTGCTCGCGCGAGTGGGATTGTCCGACACGGCGAATCGTCGAATCTGGGAGATCTCGGGTGGTCAGCAGCAGCGCGTCGCCATCGCGCGTGCGTTGGCGGGCGACACGTCGCTGCTTCTGCTTGACGAACCGTTCGCGGCTCTCGACGCGTTGACGCGAGAGACGCTTCAGGAGGACGTTCGCACTGTGAGTGCGGAGCTGGGGCGCACGAATGTCTTTGTGACGCACAGTGCGGAGGAGGCCGCGTTCCTCGGATCGCGGATCGTCGTGTTGACCAGCCGTCCCGGTCGAGTGGCACTCGACATCTCGTCGCCGATTCCGCGTACCGGTGTCAGCGCCGACGACATAAGGGACTCAGCCGAGTACACCGTCCTACGCACCGAGATCGCGAGCGCGGTCAAGAGTGCGGCGCGCGGCGAATCGGCTGGGAAGAAGTGAGTGTCAGGGTTTTTATCGCGCTGCGGTAAACCCTGTTCCGACTGCTCCCCGGTGACTAAACAGGTGGTGTGAGTACAACCTCCCACGTCATCGCACCGATCGGCACGCTTCGCGCTGCCGATCGGTGTCGACTGTGGGACTCTGTTGTCGACGGTGGGTCGGCGCGGACCACGGCCTTTCAGGAGCAGCAGGGGTACGCGCAGATGATTCACCGGATGACATGGGCAGACGGCAGCCACCACGGCTCGCCGCCGGTCTCTCTCGGACTCGCAACCACCTACGACTCCCCGAGAAGGACCCACCATGACCATTTCACTTCCTGAATCCTCACGTACCGGCGTACAAGCCCCGCGTGATTCGACGCCTCTCGATCCGACGGCAACGGTCGCGTCGGGTGTCGAGTTCGATATCGACGAATTCGGCCCACGATTCGGCGCCGAGATCCGCGGCGTCGACGTCGCTTCGGCCTCCGACGACGAGATCCGCGCCATCCGGGCCGCGCTGATCGAGTACAAGGTGATCGTGCTGCGCGACCAGCAGCTCGACGATGCGTCGCACGTCGAATTCGGCCGTCGCATAGGCGATCTCACCGCGGGACACCCCGTGTGGAACAGCGGCGACGTGCCCGCCGAGGTGTACTCGCTCGACAGCACCGACAACGGTTTCGCCGACGTCTGGCACACCGACGTCACGTTCATGCCCCGACCGCCAATGGGATCGATCCTGCGCCCGGTTGTGTTGCCACGCAACGGAGGCGACACGAACTGGGCCGACGCGGAGCTCGCATACGAGTCGCTGTCGACTCCGGTACAGCGCCTCGTCGAAGATCTTTCTGCCGTGCACGACGGTAACCGGGAGTTCGGCTACTACCTGAAGCAGCGTCGTGGCGGACGCGGAAACGTCTGGGACGGAAAGGAAGTCACCGAGTTGGTACCGGTGACCCACCCCGTCGTGCGAGTGCATCCAGAGACCGGGCGCAAATCGCTGTTCGTCAACCCGGGCTTCACGTCGCACATCGAGGGCGTGTCCGACGCCGAGAGCCGCGGCATTCTCGATCTGCTCTACGCGCACTTGACGAAGCCGGAACACATTGTGCGACACCGCTGGCGCCTCGGCGACCTGGTGCTGTGGGACAACCGCAACACTCTGCACTACGCGAACCGCGACTACGGCGACAACCGCCGCGTCATGCACCGCATCACACTCCGCGGCGACGAGCCAGTGGGCCCGCCTGCCGCTGGTTGAGCGGGCGCCAGCGCAGCGAGCACCCGAGTCGAAACCACTGTGCGGGGGCAGCTTGACCAGCAGGTTCAGCTCAGCCGGCGGGTTCAGCTCGACAAGCGGCGCGCGGCGTATTCAACCAAAGGGTTGACAACTTATCGGCGTCGTCGCACACTCGTATTCAACCAAACGGTTGAGGAGGACGAGTGGCAGACGAGCTGTCCAGGGTATTCGCCGCGCTGGCAGACCCGACCCGGCGTGACATGGTTGCGCGGCTCGCAGTCGGTGACGCGACGGTCGGTCAGCTCGCCGAGCCCTATGACGTCAGCATCCAGGCGGTCTCGAAGCATCTGAAAGTGCTCGAAGACGCAGGCCTGGTGACCCGCACCCGGGAGGCGCAGACCCGTCCTGTCCACCTGGAAGCCGAGGTGTTCGACCTCATGACCAAGTGGATCGAGCGGTATCGCCGCGCGGCAGAGGATCGCTATCAGCGTCTCGACGCCGTACTGGCACAGATGAATGACGCGCAGATGAGCGACGCGGTTCCCCGCGGCGACGAGACACCGACGAAGAAGGGCAAGGCATCATGAGCACGCAGACGCGCTATCCGGAAGCCACCATCGAGGCCGACAAGGAGGTGCCGATCATCCGTATCACACGCGACTTTCGTGGCACCCCAGCACAATTGATGAAGGCACACACCGATCCCGAGCTCTTCGTGCGCTGGGTGGGGCCGGACTCGATCAGTAGCAGGATCGTCGAGTGGGACGTCCGCAACGGTGGGAGCTGGCGCTATGTGTCATCGCGCGACGACGACGAATTCGCCTTCCGCGGTTGCTTCCACACGGTGTCCGACGACACGATCGTGCAGACCTTCACTTGGGAGGGAATGCCCGATCAGGTGGCGCTGGAGACGCTGCACTTTGAGGACCTCGGCGATGGCACCACGCGCCTGCACGCCCAATCCCTTTGCGACAGTTTCGAAGCCCGCGACGGTTGGTTGTCGTCGGGCATGGAGGTCGGGGTCAACGAGGGCTACGCCAAGCTCGACGGCCTGCTCGGAGAGCTCTGACATGACGACGTCGCTCACCGAGCTCAGCGCTGCCGACCGCCATCGCATCATCGCGAACGGATTCGCCGAAGAGATTGCAGCAGTGAAGGATTGGGATGCTCCGACGCCGGTCGATGGATGGGTGGCGCGCGACGTCGTCGCTCATCTCGTCGACTGGTTCGCAGCCTTCCTCGCCGCCGGGGGAGTGCGGCTACCCGACGGCCCGTCAGTTGCCGACGACCCACTCGCCGCCTGGCAGGCGCGCAGTGCCGCGATCGGGGATTTGCTCGACGGCCCGTCGTCGAACTCGGCTTTCGTGCACCCGATGGTCGGTGAACGTCGTCTCGCCGACGCGGTCGATCAGTTCTATACGGCCGACGTCTTCATGCACACGTGGGATCTCGCGGCGGCCGGAGGTCGCACCCCCGACCTCGACCCCGTCTTCGCGCAACGACTACTCGACGGCATGACGGGTATCGAGGAGCTGCTGCGATCGTCTGGTCAGTACGGACCCGCAGTGTCAGTCGACGACGACGCCGATCCGGTCTCGCGGCTCGTCGGATTCATCGGGCGCGATCCCGCCTGGCGTCCTTGAGCCCCAGCGGCGAACGCAGTCGTGAACCCGGCACCCGCGACGCCGACGGGAGTACCGTGGAGAAGGTGCCAGAGGAGAACTTCACCACATCCAACTCCCAAACCACCGAAAGTCGCCCACCCTCACCAAGGACCGTTGGCGAGTTGCGTGCCAGCGGCCATGTGCAGCGCAGTGTGCGTGACGAAATCCGCCACAATCTGCTCACCGCGCTTCGCGAGGGCGACGACCCGTGGCCGGGAATCGTCGGATTCGAGGCAACGGTCATCCCGCAACTCGAGCGTGCGCTGATCGCAGGCCATGACGTGGTCATGCTCGGCGAACGCGGTCAGGGCAAAACGCGCATTCTGCGCACACTGGTCGGCCTGCTCGACGAGTGGACGCCGGTCATCGAGGGCTCTGAACTCGGCGAGCATCCGTACGAGCCGATCACGCCGGCGTCCGTCCGACGCGCCGCCGCACTTCTCGACGAGCTCCCGATCGAGTGGCGTCATCGCAGCCAGCGCTACAGCGAGAAGCTCGCGACACCCGACACCTCCGTTGCCGACCTCGTCGGCGACATCGACCCCATGAAGGTGGCCGAGGGCCGCAGCCTCGGCGATCCGGAGACGATTCACTTTGGACTCATTCCGCGCGCGCACCGCGGGATCGTCGCCATCAACGAGCTGCCCGACCTTGCCGAACGCATCCAGGTCTCCATGCTCAACGTGATGGAGGAGCGCGACATCCAGGTGCGCGGCTACACGCTGCGGCTCCCGCTCGACGTTTTGGTCATGGCGAGCGCGAACCCCGAGGACTACACCAACCGCGGCCGCATCATCACACCGCTCAAAGACCGCTTCGGCGCCGAGATCCGGACGCACTACCCACTGGAACTCGACGACGAGATCTCCGTCATCGAGCAGGAAGCCGACCTCACGGCGACGGTTCCGACGTTCATCACCGAGATCCTCGCCCGCTTCACCCGCTATGCGCGCGACCATCCGTCGATCGATCAGCGGTCGGGCGTCTCTGCGCGGTTCTCGATCGCGGCCGCAGAGACCGTCGCCGCCGCAGCGTTGCATCGTGCCACCGTGACCGGGGAGGACGTGCCCGTCGCGCGCGTCGTCGACCTCGAATCGGTGATCGAGGTGCTGCGCGGCAAGATCGAGTTCGAGTCGGGTGAGGAGGGGCGCGAGCTCGAGATCCTCGAGCACCTGCTCCGCAAATCCGTCGCCGACACCGTGCGCGCACACCTCGGCGGCATCGACATGGCGCCGCTCGTCGACGCCCTGGAGAACGGAGAGCCCGTCGTCACCGGAGACCGGGTCACGGCGACGGACTTCTTGGCTTCCATCCCCTCACCCGAGACGACGGCCGGTGTCCTCGACGGAATCGCCGAACGACTCGACGCCGAGGCGGACGGCGAGCGTGCGAGCGCACTCGAACTGGCGCTCGAGGGACTATTTCTGGCCCGTCGCATCGGCAAGGAAGCCGACGACGAGGGGCAGACCATCTACGGCTGATCTACGCCGTACGACATCGGGCTGGACGTATACACATGGCTCAGAAGAACTTTCACCGCTCGCGCTATCAGCGGTACACCGGTGGTCCCGACCCGCTTGCGCCGCCGGTCGATCTCCGCGAAGCGCTCGAGGAGATCGGCGACGACGTGATGGCGGGAGCGTCGCCGCAGCGCGCGCTGCGCGAATTTCTGCGGCGCGGGACTCAGGACATGCGCGGGCTGGACAAGTTGCGTGAAGAGGTCAACCGTCGGCGGCAGGAGCTGTTGAAGCAACGGAACCTCGACGGAACGTTCAATGAGATCCGCGAGCTCCTCGACCGCGCGGTACTCGAGGAGCGCAAGCAGCTCGCACGCGACCTCGACGACGACGCGCGTTTCGCCGAGATGCAGATCGGGAGTCTGCCACCGTCGACTGCCCAGGCCGTCGAGGAACTGTCGGAGTACAACTGGCGGAGCCCTCAGGCGCGTGAGGACTTCGAGAAGATCAAAGATCTGCTGGGCCGGGAACTGCTCGACCAGCGTTTCGCGGGCATGAAGGAAGCGCTCGAGGGCGCCACCGATCAGGACCGTGAGGCCATCTCCGAGATGCTCACCGACCTCAACAAGCTGCTCGACGCCCACAATCGCGGCGAGGACACCGCTGAGCAATTCGACGACTTCATGCGCAAGCACGGCGAGTACTTCCCCGAAAACCCGCGCAACACAGAAGAACTCATCGACTCTCTCGCGCAACGTGCGGCCGCGGCACAGCAGTTCTACAACTCGCTCACGCCCGAACAGCGAGCAGAACTCGATCAGCTCGCACAGCAGGCGTTCGGGTCACCCGACCTGATGAATCAACTCGCGCAAATGGATTCGGCACTGCGTGAGGCCAGGCCGGGCCTCGATTGGGATGGCGGCGAGTCGTTCTCGGGCGATCAGCAGATGGGACTGGGGCAGGGTGCGGCGGCACTGCGCGACATCTCCGAACTCGACGCGCTCTCCGAGCAACTCTCGCAGCAGTACGCCGGCGCGCGCATGGACGACATCGACCTCGACGCCCTCGCACGACAGCTCGGCGACCAGGCGGCCGTCGACGCCCGAACGCTCGCCGAGCTCGAGAAGGCGTTGACCGAGCAGGGATTCTTCGACCGCACGTCCGACGGGACTCTACGGCTGAGCCCCAAGGCGATGAGGCAGTTGGGGCAGACCATCTTTCGCGACATCGCCGACCAGATGTCGGGGCGTCGGGGTGACCGACACACCCGCAAATCAGGATTGCTCGGCGAGCCGACCGGGGCGACGCGCGAGTGGGAGTTCGGCGACACCGACCCATGGGATGTGACGCGAACTGTGTCGAATGCGGTGTTGCGCACCATTTCCGAGAGTTCCGATCCCGTGAACGCGCCGTCGGCGATGGCACGCGACGGTGTGCACATCTCGGTCCGCGACGTCGAGGTCGCCGACACCGAGGCGCGGACACAGGCCGCGGTGGTGCTGCTGGTCGACACGTCGTTCTCAATGGAGATGGAAGGTCGCTGGACGCCGATGAAGCGGACCGCGATCGCGCTGAATCACTTGATCTCCACCAGGTTTCGCAGTGACGAACTCGAAGTGATCGCGTTCGGACGATATGCCCGCAGCATCGACATCGCCGAACTCACCGGCCTGCAGCCACGGATGGAACAGGGAACCAACCTGCACCACGCACTGTTGCTCGCCCAACGGCACCTGCGGAGATTCCCCAACGCGCAGCCGGTGGTCCTCGTCGTCACCGACGGTGAGCCCACCGCGCACCTCGACCCGAGCGGCGAGCCGTTCTTCTTCTATCCGCCGCACCCGCAGACCATCGCGCTCACCGTGCGCGAACTCGACCACGTCGCACGGATGGGTGCGCAGGTCACGTTCTTCCGGCTGGGGGAGGACCCCGGCCTCGCGCACTTCATGGACCAGATCGCCCGCAGGATCGGCGGTCGGGTGGTGGCCCCAGACGTCGACGGACTCGGCGCCGCGGTGGTCGGAGACTACCTGCGGTCACGGCGTCCGCGCCGCGGTTGATCGGCGCGTGAGGCGGATCTCGGAGAAATCAGGGGACGAGTCAGGGTATTTCAGGGTGTCGGGCGCCGCATGCGATCACTAACGTCGACGGTATGAGCGTTCCCGCCGAACTGCCAGAGCCTGAACTGCCAGAACCCGATTCGACCGGGCATGACCCGGCAGCTCCTGAATCGACCGGGCCGGACCTGACCAAGCCCGAGCCGGCCAAGACTGAGCCGGCCAAGTCCGACCTGACCAAGCTCGGTCCCGTCCAGCACGAGACCGCGGCTCCCGGCGGTACGCCCGCGCCCGATCACCGGCTCAGAGCGGCCGACGCCGACCGCGAACTCGTGCACCAGATCCTCTCCGCGGCGATGACCAGCGGCGCGCTGACGCCGAGCGAATACGAGGAGCGGGCGCTGAAGGCCTCTACCGCAAAGACTTTCGGCGATCTCGACGTATTGACCGACGACCTTCCCGTCGGGAAACTCGGTGTACCCCTGCCGCGACCCGGCGACCCGTACCCGACGGGCGTGACGCGTCCCGGCACGGGGTCGGGGCGTAAGCCGGTGCGTCATCGACTTGCGATCATGTCCGGCTCGGAGCTGAAAGGCCGTGCGGCGGTTGCTGATCAGCTCGAGGCGACCGCGATCATGGGCGGCGTCGAGATCGACCTGCGAGAGGTCGAGTTCACCGAACCGGTGCTGACTGTCCAGTGTGTGGCGATCATGGGTGGCGTCGACGTCATCGTGCCGCCGGATGTGACCCTCGAGGTCGGTGGTCTCGCCATCATGGGCGGATTCGAGAGCAAAGCCGAGGGGCCCGGGCGCCCCGGCGCTCCGACTGTCCACGTCACCGGATTCGCGTTGATGGGCGGAGTGGACGTCAAGCGCAAGGAGCGTCGTTGATCGCGGTGCTGTTGATCGTGCCCGCGCGGTGTCGCTGATCGCACCCGCGCGGTGCTGTTGGTCGCGCTCGCGCGGTGCTGTTGATCGCGCTCGCGGGGTCGTCAGTCGATGCGACCGTAGATCATCCGCAGGATGGCGACGGTGAGTGTGTCGAGAGCGTCGTCCGCGGGGACCGTGACCGCAGGAACCGTGCCCGCGGACGATGTCAGTTCGCTCAGGCCTGCGTCGCGCATCACGGCCACCAGGTTTGCCAGATTGGCGGCTGGCGGACCGTCGGGCGCCAGCCCCGCTGATCGATCGCGCTCGATCTTGGCGGCGAGTCGTTCGACGAATCGGGCGCGTGCTCGCGCGAGGAAGTCCTGTAGCGGCGCGTAACCGGAGGTGTATCCGGTCCGGGCTGCGCACGCCATGATCGATCCGTTCGTCTGCCAGATCGCGGCGACGGCGTCGAGTTGCTCGCGCAGGCCGTCGGGGTCGGGTCCGACGGCGTCGAACCAGTCGTGAGTGCTGGCGAAGTCGTCCCAGATCCGTTCCATGAGCGTCGTGAGGACGGCCTGCTTCGACGGAAAGTAGAAGTAGAAGCTCGTTCGTGAAATGCCTGCCGCAGAAGAGATGTCGTCGATGGTGACGTCGTCGATCGGATGGTCGGCGAGAAGTGAACGCATCGCGCTCAGAATCTGATCTTCACGCTCGTCGCCCTTGGTGCGAGCACCTCTACGGCGGGCCGGGTTGGCCTGCGAATCGTCGGGCGCCTTGGTCGTCATACCTCCATAGTAGGAAATCCGGACAATTTCGACTAGTCGTCGACAAAAATCGACGAAGCGTCGATTTTGTTCTAGATTGTCCCGTATGACACAAGCGGCAGCTCCGGAGCAGGCACCCTCGAAGGTGCGCTCGTCGACAGCACTGATCGTCGTTGCCGCGGCGGCGTCGGTGCTGTTGCTCTCGATGATTCAGACCCTCGCGGTGCCCGCGCTGCCGCAGATCGGTGAGCAGCTCGGCGTCTCGCTGACGACTGTCGGATGGGTGACCACGGCGACGATGCTGGCGGCGTCGGCATTCACTCCGCTGTTCGGGCGTCTCGGCGACGTCTACGGGCACAAGCGAGTGATCGTCGCGGTGCTGCTGATCACCTTGGTGGGCAGTCTCATTGCGGCGCTGGCGAATTCGATCGACTTGCTCATCGTCGGTCGCGTGTTGCAGGGTGCGAGCTTCGGACTCTTCCCGCTGGCGATCAGCGTGCTGCGGCAGGAGCTGCCCCGCGAACGTCTCACCGGGGCGATGGCGATCACGGCGTCGTCGTTGGGAGTCGGTAGCGGGCTGGCGCTCGTGGCAACAGGTCTGCTGACACAGGGCGGCGCCGACTACCGGCGCATCTTCTGGCTGTGTGTGGCGATGTCGGCCGTCGTTCTGGTGCTCGTGATCTTCGCGATTCCGTCTCGACCGGGAACGGGCGGTCGCGTCGACTACTTCGGTGCGCTGGTGCTCGCGATCGGTCTGGTGTGCCTCCTGCTGCCGACGTCGCAGGGCCACACGTGGGGCTGGGGGTCGGCACGTGTGATCGGCCTCTACGTCGCCGCCGTCGTCGTGCTCGGCGGCTTCTGGATACTGCAGAGTCGACGCGGCGAGCCGCTGGTGTCCGTCGACCTGCTCAAGCAGCGAGCAGTTCTCGCCACGAACGTCGCGTCGCTGTGCGTCGGGTTCGCGATGTTCAGCGTGTTCCTCGGCGCGACGTACTTCGTGCAGACGCCGGATGCGTTGGCGGGCTACGGCTTCGGCGCCTCTGTCCTACGGACCAGTGTGGCGTTCATGCTTCCCGGCGCGATCGTGTCGATCCTCGTAGGCCCGGTCGCGGGCGGACTGGTCGGCCGTGTGGGTCCCCGCATCGTGCTGCTCGGTGCGAGCGTGATCGGCGTGGTCGGAATGCTGATGCTGACCTTCTTGCACGAGAACACCGGCGAGATGATCGCCGGCCTCATCGTTGCGAATGTGGCTGTGGCCGCGGCATATTCGGCCATGCCTGCGCTCCTGGTCGAAAATGTCGAGCCGCATGAAACCGGCATCGCCAATTCGATCAACTCCATCATGCGCACGGTCGGTGGCGCGATCGGCAGCGCGGTCATCATCACCGTGCTCGCTGCCGAGGTCGCGATTCACGTCGTGGGTGGCACCGCGGTCTCGCTTCCGACGGAGAACGCCTACCGCGCCGCGTTCCTACTCGGCGCCGGAGCGTTCGCGCTCGCTGCCCTGCTCGCGGCCTTCGGGATTCCACGTCGAAGCCCGCACCACTTGACGGCGCATCAGCGTGAAGAAGAGATCGCGCTTGGTGCCGCGGGCGAGTTCGCGACCGGGTCCGTCGACGTCGACTGACGATCTGGCTCGAGTTGCGTGGGACACAGGGGTACAAAAATGCCCCCGAGCGTCCCACGTAACTGACGGGATTGCACGCAACTCGGTCGCTCAGGCCAGCAGCCACGCGATCACCGCGATGACGGGGATCGAGACCACGGTGGTGAGCAGTGCGGTGTCGCGCGCGAGTACCTGCCCCCGCCGATACCGAGTCGCGTAGACCAGCACGTTCTGGGCAGTCGGCAGCGCCGCGATCACGACCTGCGCGAACAACGTGTGTCCTGATTCGCCGAACCCCCATCGCGCGATCACGTAGACCAACGCAGGCATGAACAGCATCTTGAGCACGGTTGCGAGTGCGACCTCGCGCCGCGGACTCTGTCCCTTCTTGAACAGCGGCACACCTGTCAGCGACATTCCGAATGCCAGGAGTGCCGCGGGAACTGACGCGCTGCCGAGCATTTTCATCGGTTCGAGGATCGCGCTGGGCGGATGCCACCCGATCAGCGAGACGATCACTCCGATCAGCCCGCCGATCACGATCGGGTTGGTCAGCGGGAGTCGCAGGGTGTCGCGCAGCACCGACTTTTCCGCAGTGCGGTCCAACGCCGTGACGTCGAGTACGCCCAACGCCAGCGGCGAATAGATCAGAATCTGAAACAGCAGTAGCGGCGCGATGAACGAGGCGTCGTCGAGAACGAAGATTGCTATCGGTAGACCGAGGTTGACGCTGTTGACATACGACGACGAGAGCGCGCCGATGGTCAGTTCCGGTATCTCGCGACGTCGCAGTATGCCGCGGGCGAGCACGATGTAGAGCGTTCCGGTGGCAAACGCCGAGGCTCCCGCGATCACGAGCGTCGACGAGAAGATGACCGAGAGGTCGGAGGTCACCAGCGACGAGAACAGCAGCGCCGGCGTACAGACGAAGAACACCAGTCGCGACAGCACGTCATGTGCGTGTTCACCGAGGATCTGCGTCCGGCCCAGGGCGAATCCGATGGCCACCAGAATGAAGATGACGGTGAAACCGGAGACGACGCCTGACACTCGGATGAGTGTATGCAGCCGGGCTCGTGCGCTTTTCACTAAGCTGGCTGCAGCATTGGAGTGACCTCGCCCTGTGGGGCGTGCCCGGTCCCTCTGCCAGTACGGTCGGTGCGGCGATAACGCCGACGGCGATCCCAACGAGGGAACCCAAAGGGGCGACCCCAGAGAGGTGAACGCAGATGTCCACTCCGTATGGAGGTTCGAGCGCATCGGATCCAGAGCGCCCAGACCAGAACTCGACCGGCTCCGACGGTTCCGGCACACCCAGCGCTGAAGCACCAGGGACGACGCCGAGCGACGATGCCACCTCGCTGATCAAGCGGCCCAGCTCCGGCTCGGAGGGGCCGGGGGCTTCGGGTTCAGGGGCCTCGGGTTCAGGGGCCTCGGGTTCAGGGGCCTCGGGTTCAGAGGCCTCGTATGCAACTCCGCCGACCGGCAGCGGATCACCTGAGCCTCCGACGACCAAGTTCGACCCATCCGCCTACGGCCCGCCCTCGCAGGGGGAGTCGACGTACCAGCCGCCGCAGTACGGTTCGACGCCCGACTACGGCTCGGGCTCGCAGGCTCCGCAGTACGGCCAGACACCCGACTACGGCCAGACGCCTGGCTCGACGCCCGACTATGGCACCCCGCAGGGTTTCGGTCAGTCGTCTGCTGAGTCCGCGCAGTCACCGTACGGTCAACCGCCCTACGGCCAGTCCTCGTACGGTCAGCCCGGCTATGGCCAGCAGGCGTACGGACAACCCGCGTATGGTCAGCCCGGCTATGGCCAGCAGGCATATGGGCAACCTGCCGGCTACCCGGCGGCGGGACAGTCGACGAACGGCCTGGCGATCGCGTCGTTGGTGTCATCCATCCTCGGTATCTTCTGCTGCGGGGTGCTCTCGATTCTCGGGCTTGTGCTCGGTGTGGTCGCCAAGCGACAGATCAGGGACTCCAACGGGACCCAGACGGGCGATGGAATGGCCACCGCAGGGATCATTATCGGCGGCATCGCACTGGTGCTCTGGATCATCTACTGGATTTTCGTCGCCGCCGGCGTGGTGAACATGAATTTCAACACCACATAGCGTGCGTGGCGGGCCAACGAAGAGCACGGGTGCTCGACGTCGTTTTGGAGGTTGACCGCGCGACCGGTAGTCTAGAGAGGTTGCGTGCTGCGCCCGAGGGTTGCGTGGCACGTCCACCACGCCGGTCGACGCTCCACTCTGTGGAGAATGGACGACCTGAGGGCACGGTCCGCGAGGGCCAGCGTTACGGGTCCGCGAGGGCCACGGTTGCAGGTCTGCGAGGACCACAGCGACCTGTCCGTGAGGACCACAGTGAGACACAGTCCGTAAGGACACAGTAGAGAAGGGCACAACCATGGCTGTACCGAAGCGCCGGATGTCGCGGGCCAACACCCGCAGCCGTCGTTCGCAGTGGAAAGCGGACAACCCCGCGCTGCAGGAGGTCAAGGTGAACGGTGTTGCTCAGCGCATCCCGCGTCGTCTGGTCAAGGCTGCGCGCGCCGGCATCATCGATCTCGACCGCCGCTGATCGCGACATAACCTCAGCGACTTAATCCAGCACAACTGCCGCAACGTCTGGGACGTTGCGGCAGTTGTGCTGTTCTGTGGAAGTACACCTGGAAAAGCGCTCCTCCGGAACTACGCCGTGAACGTCCGCCGGTGCAGAAGTACACCGTGAAAGCGCAGATGTCCTCCGAAAAGCGCAGATGTCCCCCGAAAAGCGCAGATGTCCTCCGTGAAAGCGAGGTGCCGATGCTGCTTGCGATCCTGAACATCGCGGGTATCGGGGTGTTCGCTGCGTCGGGAGCGTTGGTCGGAATCCGAAAGGACTTCGACATCTGGGGGATCGCGACGGTCGCAGTGCTCACCGGAGTCGGTGGCGGCATATTGCGCGATCTTCTGCTCGGCATCACCCCGCCCTCGGCGCTGGACAACTGGGTCCCCGTCACCACAGCACTGATCGCCGCGCTGGTGACGGTGATCTTTCATCCGTCGTTTGCGCTGCTGCGTCGGACCATCGTTGTCCTCGACGCGATCGGCATGGGATTGTTCGCCGCCACCGGCGCGAGTATCGCGATCGACCATCACGCGCACGCCTTCGCCGCCACCCTCATCGGGATGCTCGCGGCGATCGGCGGTGGCGTCCTGCGCGACGTGCTCGCCAACGAGATCCCGTTGCTCCTGCAACCAGCTGATCTCTACGCCGTGCCCGCAATCGTCGCCGCCGCGGTGGTCGCGATCGGCAGAACGTACTCCGACCTGCCGTCGCAGGTCTGGGTCATCGCAGGACTCATCGTCGGCGCACTGCTACGCCTGGTTGCGCTCGCCCTCGGTTGGCGGCTGCCGATGGCGCCCCGCGGCGTCGGCTACAACTGGCGTCGTCGAGGGTGACGGGCGGCGACGCGCCCCTCTCACCGCCGGTCTGGGGTGACTACTGAGCGATGACCTTGTTCACCAGTCGGTTCAGCGAGTTGGGGATGAACTTCGCCGCGTTGCCCAGCACGAGCGTCTGGGTGCCGACGGAGTAGCTCGTGCGGTGCAGCCGCAGATCGTTCTTGGTGGGATGGACCGACTCCCAGATCTTGTCGGCGACCTGCTCGGGGGTGATCCGCACGCCCAGCGTCTTGGTCGACTTGGCGTCGTTGGCCGCCAGCGCGGTCTTGGCCCACAGCGGCCAGATGCTCACGACGCGGATGCCGTCGGGTTCCCACTCGAGTTCGAGTGCCTCGGTGAGTCCCGCGACGTAGAACTTGCTGGCGCTGTAGGTGGCGATGCCCGGCTGCCCGTAGATCGCCGACGCCGAGGCGATGTTCACCAGGTGCGAGCCCGGTGTCTTCTTGAGGTATTTGTGTGCTGCCTGCGCCCCCAGCGTCACGCCGAGTGCGTCGATGTCGATCTGGCGGCGCACGGCGTCGGGGGAGATGTCGGCGAGCTTGCCCTCGGTGAGCACGCCTGCGTTGTTGTCGAGGACGTCGAGGGTTCCGCCGGTGTGTGCTGTGAAGTCGGCCAGAGCGTCGTCCCACTCCTTGGGGTCGCGGACGTCGATCTTGCCGGTGATGAAATCTGGGTGGTTCGCCTTCACCTTGTCGAGCGCGTCGTTGTCGACGTCGTACACGCCGACGGTCCACCCCTCGCGTGCGAAACGCTCCGCCGTGGCCAGGCCGATACCCGCGGCCCCACCGGTGATGAAGATCGATGACATGAGGTTCCTGCCCTTCTGAACTGCGACGACGTTCCGCTTCCGCAACTTACTCGCCAGTATAGATGTCCGAGTTGTTTACTACGTCACACCGGGGTGCTATCTTGACAACAAGCGTTGATATGACATCAGCTGTTGATATGACATTAGTCGTTGATACAAAACTGAGGGTCAACAACACCTCACTGCTGTGCCAGTGAAATCCAGGTCGCCGAGTTCCGCCGCAGGCGGAGATGGGAAGTCGAGCACCATGACTGCTGCAAGGGACCGCACCGAACCCACCGACGATGTCGTCGGCAACGTCGTGAGTATTCGTGACGAGGGTGCCGACGCCGTGTCCGAGCGTCTCCTTGCGTCGGCGGCGCGGCTCTCGCGCAACGCCATGACGGAGATCGACTGGAGTCTTCCGATGGACCCGACCAAGTACGGGTGCAGCCCGGAGTGGTCGTCGCTCTACGGCACGGACTACTGGGACGAGATGACCGAGGAACAGCGGATCTCGGTGACGCGTCACGAGTTCGCGTCGATCATGAATATCGGAATCTGGTTCGAGATGATCCTGCAGGAGATGGTCATCCGCGACCAGTACCTCGGCGCCTATCACAGCAATGAGTTCCAGTTCGCGCTCACGGAGATCGCCGACGAGTGCCGTCACTCGATCATGTTCGCCAAGGCGTCGGAGAAGATGGTCGGCACGTCGTACAAGCCCACCAAGTGGGTCGGTCGCGCGGGCAAGCTGTTCAAGCGCACCGCCAAGGACGAGGTCGCGTTCGCGGGCATCCTGGTCGCCGAAGAGGTCCTCGACGTCTTCCAGCGCGGCTGCATGCGCGACGAGCGCGTGCTTCCGTTCATCCGTACCGTCAACGAGATTCACGTCCTCGAAGAGTCGCGCCACATGAAGTTCGCGCGTGAAGAGGTCCGCGATTCGATGAAGGGTGTCGGCTGGTTCCGCCGTCAGTTCAGCGCGCTCTACGTCGCGCTCGGTGGCTACTTCATCGTGTCGAGCCTCGTGCAGCGTCAGGCCTTCGTCGACGCCGGGCTCGACGCCGATCGTGCTGTCGCAGAGATGAATACCAACTCGCACTTCCACTCGATGATCCGCGGTAGCTGTGCGCACCTCATGGAGTTCCTCGACGAGGTCGGCCTCCTGACCAAGCCCGCCGCGTACTACTACCGGAAAGTGCACATGCTCTGATGTTCGTCATCACTCAGTCCTGCTGCAGCGACGCAGCATGTGTATCCGTGTGTCCGGTCAACTGCATTCATCCGACGCCGGAGGAGCGCGGTTTCGGCACCTCCGACATCCTGCACATTGATCCGCAGGCCTGCATCGACTGCGGTGCATGTGCAGACGCGTGCCCTGTCGACGCGATCTTCCCGGCCGAGAACCTCGGCACCAGGGACAAGGTCTTCATCGAGATCAACGCCGACTACTACAAGAACAACCCGGACGTGAAGTCGGGCTGGTCTGACGTTGTCTACCCCGAGATTCCGAAATTGCCTGCGGGACTTCGTGTTGCGCTGGTTGGCACCGGACCGTCGGGCGGCTACGCGCTGCGTACGCTGCTCGACCGCACCGAGGCTTCGGTCACCGTTATCGACAAATTGCCCACGCCCGGCGGCCTGGTTCGCGCGGGCGTCGCCCCCGACCATCCCGGCACCAAGGGCGTCCTGCGCGGATTCGATCTGCTCTACCGCGACCCGCGCGTCACGATGGCGACCAATGTCGAGGTCGGCGAGTCGGAGGGTCAGATCACGCCCGCCGAACTCGCCGAGCACTTCGACGCCGTGTTCTACGCGGTCGGCGCGAGTGAGTCACGACGCCTTGGCATTTCGGGTGAGGACCTGCCTGGCTCGACGTCGGCGACCGAACTCGTCGCCTGGTACAACGCGGTGCCCGGCGCCGACGCTGCTCCGCCGATCCGTCGCTCGACCGACGCCGATCCGGCGAGCGGACGCGCCGTGATCGTCGGAACCGGAAACGTGGCCCTCGACGTCGCGCGAATCCTCGTGTCGCCACCGGAACTGTTGGCCACCACCGACATTGCCGACCGCGCACTGGGCATCCTGGAGCAGCAGAACGTCCACGAGGTTGTCCTGCTCGGTCGTCGAGATCAGGCGCACGCGGCCTACACGTCGGCCGAATACCGTGCGCTGTCGACGATTCCGGGTGTCGAGGTGCTCGTCGTCGACGACGCCGACGGCGCCGGAGTTCCCGACCTGACCGGGCCTGCGGACCCCGACCACCGACGAATCGTGTTCCTGTTCCACAGCACTCCCGACGAGATACTCGGTGACGAGCGCGTCGAAGGCGTCACCGTCACTACCGGCGGGCAGACGCATCGGATCGACGCCGACCTCGCCGTGCGCAGCATCGGATACCGCTCGGTTCCCATTGCGGGACTTCCTTTCGACGACGCTCGTGGACTGTTCCCGAACGTCGACGGACGGATGCTCGACGACTCGGGCGAGATCATTCCCGGTTCGTACGTGCTCGGCTGGGCCAAGCGCGGTCCGAGTGGCGGCATCGGGGCGAACAAGAAGTGCGCCCAGTTGACGGTCGAGGACTTCATCCGCGACGCGGTCGACGGCAAGCTGAGTCGTACCACGCGTCAGCCCGGCGAGTTCAGCTCGTTGCTACGCAAGCGAACTCGCCACGTCATCGGCTATCGCGGTATGCGCGCAATCGACCGGATCGAACGTCGACGCGGCTCCGAACAAGGCCGTCCGCGAGTGAAGTTCACCCGCGTGGGCGACATGGTCGGCGCTGCGGGCTGGCGTAAGCGGTAGCAGCCGAGCACATTCGACGTTTCCTGCGCTGAAACCGTGCAGCCCTGCAACTCTCAGTTCTGCGCGGTTCAGTCCTGCTTGGTTTCGGCGCGGTTCAGTCCTGCTTGGTTTCGGCTTCGACGGTGTGCAGGCCGAGCCCTTCCTCCTCGGGGAGCAATTGCTTCTCGCCGGTGATCGGGTTGGTTTCCTCGAGCGGGGGGACAGGTTGGCCGGCGAGCACGAGTGCCATTCTCTCCTTGTCGAGTTCGCCCTCCCATGCGGCGACGACGAAGGTGGCGACGCAGTTGCCGATCAGGTTCACCGACACCCGCATCGAGTCCATGATGCGGTCGGCGCCGAGCAGAAGGGCAACGGCCGCAACGGGAATCGATCCGTGACCGATGGCCGAGATCGTGGCTGACAATGCCAGGAACGACGAACCGGGTACTCCCGCCATGCCTTTCGACGTCAGCATCAGCACCAGCATCGCGGTCAACTGCTCGCCGAGGCTGAGGTGCACGCCCATCGCCTGTGAGAGGAACAGCACACAGATCGAGAGGTACAGGGTCGCGCCGTCGAGGTTGAACGAATAGCCGGTCGGGACAACGAGTCCCGTGACGGACCGCGAACACCCCGCGTAGGTCAGCTTGGTCATGATGCGCGGCAGCACCACTTCCGTCGACGCGGTGCCGAGTGCGACGAACAGCTCGTCTTTGATATAGACGATGAACTTCCACAGGTTGACGCCCGCGAAGACCCGGACGATCACCCCGAGAACCAGGATGAACAGCACCGCTGCGAGGTAGCAGCACGCGATGAGTTTGCCGTAGCTGCCCAGTGACGAGATGCCGTACTGGCCGATGATGTACGCCATCGCGCCGAATGCTCCGAGCGGAGCCAGCTTCATGATCCAGCCGATCATGGTGAAGAAGACGTGGCTGGACTGATCGACAAACCCCAGCACGATGGGCGCCTTCTCGCCGATCTTGGCAAGCGCGAGTCCGAAGAGGACCGCGAAGAACAGCACCTGCAGCAACTCGTTCTCGGCGAAGGCGGAGATCGCCGACGTCGGGATGATGTTCATCAAGAACTCGACAGTGTGGGGGAGTTCGCCGTTGCTGGTCTTCTTCGCGACGGCTTCGGCTCCGGTCGCCAGGGTTTCGGGGTTCACGTTGAAACCGGCACCGGGTTTGACGATGTTGCCGATCACGAGCCCGAAGATCAGGGCAAACGTGGTGACGACCTCGAAGTAGATGAGTGCTTTGACCCCGATCCGCCCGACGGCCTTCATGTCGCCGACGTTGGGCGATGCCGAGCACCACCGTGCAGAAGATGATCGGTGCGATCAACATCTTGATCAGCTTGATGAAACCGTCTGCCAGCGGTTTGAGGGCCGAGCCGAAGTCCGGCCACACCGCCCCGACGACGATGCCCGCGACGATCGCCACCAGCAACCAGATGAACATCGATCGGTACCACGGTGTTTTCGACGACTCGACCGGGCCCTCCGCGAGTGCGATGTCTGTTGTCATCGCGCAAGTGTCCGACCGTTCGGGTGCGGCTCCGTGAGCGAGCGGTTGCGGACAGGTAAAAACGTTTGCGAAGCATGCTCAACCCGCCGAAGGCCGCGAAGTGTCACGAAGTTGTCGGTAATCGGCGCGTTGCTCAGCGGGTTCTCAGTCGAAGTCGATAAGACTGTCTACATGCGCATTCTTGTTGTCGACGACGACCGGGCGGTCCGCGAGTCGCTGCGCCGCTCGCTGACGTTCAACGGATACACCGTCGACACCGCGGGTGACGGCATCGAAGCGCTGGAGAAGATCGTGGCCGAGCGGCCCGACGTGGCGATTCTCGATGTGATGATGCCCCGGCTCGACGGTCTCGAGGTGTGTCGCCGACTCCGATCGACCGGCGACGACCTGCCGATCCTGGTGCTCACCGCACGCGACACCGTCTCCGAGCGGGTCTCCGGCCTCGACGCCGGCGCCGATGATTACCTGCCCAAGCCATTCGCTCTCGAAGAACTGCTCGCGCGACTGCGCGCACTGCTGCGCCGCGCGGCACCCGAGGAAGACGCCGATTCGGAGGCGCTCACCTTCGCCGACCTCTCGCTCGACCCGGTGACCCGCGACGTCTCGCGCGGCGAACGCCAGATCAGCCTCACCCGCACCGAGTTCGCGCTGCTGGAGATGCTGATGGCCAATCCCCGTCGGGTGCTCTCCCGCAGCCGCATCCTCGAAGAGGTGTGGGGCTACGACTTCCCGACATCGGGCAACGCGCTCGAGGTCTACGTCGGATACCTGCGTCGCAAGACCGAAGCCGACGGCGAGTCGAGGCTGATTCACACCGTGCGCGGCGTCGGCTACGTGCTACGTGAGACGCCGCCGTAGTGCCGTCTGTGCTTCGACTCCGCCTCGCACGGATGTGGTTGCGGGTGCGTCCGGAGGGCAAGTCGGGCGAAATGCGCGACCCGATGCCCCTGACCCGGTTGGTCTCGCTGCGCCTGCGCGTCACGTTGTTGTCGGCGACGGTCGTGCTGGTCTCGGTGGGCCTGATGGCCGCTGCCGCGTACTTCGTGGTGTACCGCGCGATGTACAACGAGGTCGACAACCAGCTCGAATCCCGCGCAGACGGCATGACCGCGCTCGCGAAGATGGGGACACTCAACGACCGTCCCGAGGCGTTGGTCGCGGGAACGGTGTTCTCCACCAATATCTCTCTCGCGCTGGTGAAACCGAGCGGGCAAACCTACCTCGTCGGGTCGGTGCCATTCGAGGACGTCGAACGCAAAGTCGCGCGCTCTCCGTCGAATCCGGGGAACAACCTGCAGAGTCTGCGGACCGTCAACAACCAACGGGTACTCGCACGCAAACTCGACGACGGCAACACCCTCATCCTCGCGCAGAGTCTGCTGCACACCGATCGTGTCCTCAAACGACTCGCGTGGGTCCTCTTCGTCGTGGGGTGTGGCGGCGTCGCGCTCGCGGCAATCGCAGGTACGACGGTCGCGCGTGCGGGTCTTCGACCTGTCGCCCGCCTCACTCGCGCTACCGAACGGGTCGCGCGCACGCAGGACCTCACCCCGATCCCGGTGGCGGGAAACGACGAATTGGCGCGTCTCACCGAGAGTTTCAACACCATGCTGCGGGCGTTGGCTCAGTCGCGTGACCAGCAGGCGCGACTCGTTGCCGACGCGGGCCACGAATTGCGTACTCCGCTCACGTCTTTGCGCACGAATCTCGAATTGCTCATGGCCGCAAGCGAACCCGGCGCGCCCGCGGTGCCCGCGGCCGACATGATCGAACTCCGCTCCGACATCGTGGCGCAGATCGAGGAATTGTCCACTCTGGTGGGCGATCTCGTCGACCTCGCGCGCGAGGACACCCCCGAGGTGGTCTTCGAGGAGGTCGACCTCGACGAACTCGTCGAGACAGCGCTCGAGCGAGTACGTCGACGCCGCGTTGACGTCGAATTCGAGGTGCATCTCGAGCCGTGGTTCGTATTCGGTGAGCAGCACGGGCTCTCGCGTGCGGTGGTCAACGTCCTCGACAATGCAGCCAAGTGGAGTCCGCGTGGGCGTTCGGTACTCGTGACGCTGCGACAGCTCGATACCGGCACAGCCGAGTTCTCCGTCTCCGACGCGGGTCCTGGTATCCCGCCGGAGGATCGGGAGTTGGTGTTCGAACGCTTCTATCGGTCGACGCAGTCGCGGTCGATGCCAGGTTCGGGACTCGGCCTCGCGATTGTGCGGCAGGTCGTCGACCGGATGGGTGGGACCGTCCGCGCTGATCAGTCGAGTCTCGGTGGCGCGATGATCACGATGACTCTGCCCGGTCGCCCGACTCCGGTGGAACCTTCACCGAAGGTGATTCGTCAATAGTTTCGGGAGACGACACTTCCGGCCTATCGCTTACCTACGCGAGCAGACGGTCCAATAGTGTTGAGCAACAAGTGAGCGCCGGACGGGAAGTGCGGTCCGGCGTCGAAGATCGGTCGATGGGTCCGCGGTCTGCCAAGGCGCGGTCCGAACAAGGCGAGGAAAGAAGCACGACGATGACAGGTGGAGGCCCGCACGGGGGAAATCCGTACGGAAACGACCCGCATACCGGTGGATTTCCCGCGTACGGCTCGGGTCACGGCGATTCTCAGCAGAGTCCGGGCGGGCAGCAGGGCTTCGGTGCACCACCGACGCAGCAGTATTACGGACCACCTGCGGGCCAGCAGCCCAACCAGGCGTGGAGCGCAACGGGTTCGACGACGCCGCCCGGGCCTCCGGGGCCTCCGACAGGATTCGACGCACCTGACGCGGGTGAGCCGACGCCGCCCAAGAAGTCGCGCGGCGGCCTCGTCGCAGCACTCATCGGTGGAGCGCTCGTGATCGGTTTGGTCGCAGGAGGCATCGGCGGCGTCGTCGGAGCAAAGGTCTCCGACGATGATTCGACGTCGAGCAGTTCGGCGCCGCTTGGCGGCGATCCGAACACCAACAGCGAAAGCGTTGCTGCCGCGCCCGCGGGGTCGGTGCAGGAGGTTGCCGCCAAGACGCTCCCGTCCGTGGTGTCGATCGACGTTGTCAGCGGGTCGGAGGCGGGCGAGGGCTCGGGCGTCATCCTCTCCGAAGACGGATACATCATGACCAACAACCACGTGGTCGCCGGTTCCTCCGGCAGCGGTAAGCCGTCGGCGATCCAGGTGAACTTCCAAGACGGCACGCGCGCAGCGGCGAAACTGATCGGCGCCGACTCGATCTCCGACATCGCGGTGATCAAGGTGGAGAAGAACGACCTGCTACCCATCAATGTCGGAACGTCGAAGAACCTGGCAGTCGGGCAGTCGGTCATCGCGATCGGCGCACCCCTCGGGCTTCAGGGAACCGTCACCACGGGCATCATCAGCGCGTTGAACCGTCCCGTATCAACCTCGCGCGACGGCGGCACGACGTCGGTGATCGACGCCATTCAGACCGACGCCGCGATCAATCCGGGCAACTCGGGTGGCGCTCTGGTCAACGCCAGGGGCGCCCTGATCGGTATCAACACCGCGATTGCGTCGCTCGGGGCGTCCGAACAGCAGCAGAGCGGCAGCATCGGGCTCGGCTTCGCGATCCCGATCGACCAGGCCATCCGCGTCGCCAACGAACTACGAAACAACAACGGTAGGGCGACGCACGCCAGCCTCGGGGTGTCGGTGCGCCCGAACAGTCCCGCGAGCACGCCGGGTGCTGTGGTCTCCGATGTCACGGCCGGTGGCCCAGCTGCGCAGGCGGGTATCCCCAAGGATGCGGTCGTCACCAAGCTCGATGACAGGACCATCGCGTCGGGTGACGCGTTGGTCGCCGCGGTGCGCTCCCACGCACCCGGCGAGAAGGTGACGGTCACCTATGTGGCGAACGGACAGACCCGAACAGCGTCGGTGACGCTGGGAACGCTCACCACCAATTGACGGCGCCGGCGGCCGACCGCTCGAGCATCTGCCCCCGAGCGATCTGTCGCCGACTGATCATCGAAGCCCCTGATCTGAGACCATGATCAAGGGGCGAGAACAGGCGAGAACGAGAAAGAGGCGAGCATGATCGAATCCAGCCGCAGTCCGCAAGGCTCAACCCTTACCGACGACGCGTCGAGCGTGATCGATCCGATCGCGCTGGAGGCCTCCGAGGTCGATCCCGCCGACGTGGTCGCCGCGGACGCTGCCGCGCGCGAGTTCGTTGCCCGCCATAGCAGTGAGGCGGCCGGGACCTTGGGCGACGAGATCGGTAGAGCACTGGTTGTGGTCGTCGACGACCAGATTGCGCACGGTGAGGTTGCCGATTCGCTCGGCCCGCTGGTCGGCGAGCTGCTCAACGAGGCGGGCTTCCACGTCGACGCGACGCTTGCGGTGTCCGGCGACGAGATCGAGATCCGCAACGCGCTCAACACCGCGGTCATCGGGGGCGTCGACCTTGTTGTTTCGGTCGGTGGCGTCGGTGTCGGTGCTCGCGACGTGGCTCCCGAGGCCACCGAGCCGCTGCTCGACCGCCGACTTCGCGGTATCGAAGAAGCGGTCCGAAGCTCCGGTCTCGCCGCGGGGGCGACAGACGGTGGACTGTCGCGGGGGCTCGCGGGCATCTCGGGGCAGACGCTCGTGGTCAACATCGCCGAGTCGCGTGCGGCCGTTCGCGACGGAATGGCTACCGTTGCGCCCCTCGCGAAGCACGTAATCGAGTCGATCAGCGAGTTCTGAGTCGGGCTAATCGAATAGTGCGCAAATATCAGGAAATGCGCACGTGTGCATAACTTCGGTTCACATTGTGTTCACGGAGAATTCGAAAGCATGCCATTCTCTCGCTGAGACGGAATAGTCGATATGTCGCAAGAAGGCTCGAATCGTGAGACGCCGGACGGTTCACGACGGAAATCGAGGCATCGTCGCAGGATCGATGACGTTTTCGGCGACGACCTCCCCGAGACCACGTCGGACGAGAGTGACGAAGGTCACATAGGCGATTCTCAGGAGTGGTACCGGGCCCAGCGGCCGCCGCATTACGAGTGAAATGTCGCTTCCGGCATAGCGGGCGCAGGGTGTTTTCCATTTGTTAACACTTTTCCTGACGCTGACGTGAATTCTCCCTGTGTAATCGTGTAAGAGAATCTTGAGATCGCGCTGAGCGTTGCTGTTGCCCGTCTTGATATCGCTCGGATAACGTTCGCTGCGACAACACTCGGCCCCTGCGGGAGGCCGGGGCCGTGGTCCTGCAGTCCGATCAACGTCGGCCAGCAGCAGTGGAACGAGGGGGCAGGGACTTTAACGCCTCGGAGAGCACGATGAAACACCGTGTTAACCGGAGTGGACGATGATTCCCGCGAGCCGCCAAGGTCAACCCGAGGGAACGAGTTCGTCTCCCTCGGATAACAGCCGAATCCTGTGAGAGGGAACGAATGAGCAAGTTCAGCAAGCTTGGGCGCCGCGGAGCTGCTGCGGTCGCCGTCGCCGCTGCCGCGGTGATTGGCGCAACCAGCATGGGGGCGGGACACGCCGAGGCGCAGAAGCTCGCGCCCGGGTACAAGAAGGCCGTCGCGAGCGACGGTACGACTGTTGAGACCTGGCGCAACGGTGAGTACTTCACTCGAGTCGGAACAGTGGCCAACAACCCGCTGTCGCGGGGGCTGGCGATTTCCGGCACCTACACCGTGAAGACCGCTGCCGGTGTCGGCGGCCAGGTAAACGTCGGCTACATCATCGGTTGCCAGGTCGACATCTCCGGCATCAGCCTCGACCTTGGTGGCACTTTTGACATCGTTGGTGGCGGACTGACCGGCAGCGGCAGCGTCACTCTGCCGATCAAGCCGGGCCAGATCGCGAACTACGCGCTCTCCGACATGAGCATCTCGGACAAGGGCGTGGCATCGCTCCAGGTTTCCGATCTCCAGGTGATTCTCGACAAGTGCGGCGGCTACGCGTCGGCACGCTCGTACGTCTCCGTCTACGCGGCCAAGGGATTCGATGCCAAGGGCGGCACGCTGAACGTCGACGGACCTTTGGTGAAGTCCACTCTGTACGGCCAGCCTTTCAACGTCAGTTAAGCCGCAGCAGGTAATTCAACAACTCACTCTGAGATTTATCTGCTCGTAGGCAGATTGACATTCCACGAAGGGGAATCATGAAGAAGAGCAACACTCGCCGCCTGGCGGCTGTCGCCGCCGTCGCGGGTGCCGCCGCGATGGGTCTGAGCAGTGTCAGTGCAGGACACGCTGACGCTGGGCCACTGCCCGGCGGCAAGGTCACCAAGACGCTTGTCGACGGAACTCCGGTCAGCATCACGCTTTCGAACGAGAGCATCAGCGTCCAGCGTCCGGTCAACCAGAGTGCGCTGAGCCGCGAAGCCTGGGGATCGGGAACGGTCAGCGTCAACGTGGGCGGCAAGGCCAAGGGCGGCACCATCAAGGTCGGCTATGAGCTGGGATGCCAGGTTGACTTCGGCGTGTCCGGCGGTCTCGGAGCCGGCGGCGGGTTCAAGCCGGGGGCTGCCAACCCGAATGCCATCGGTGGGACCGACGCCGACTGGAGTCGCTCCGCTGGTGGCAACGGGTCGGTGACCCTCGGGCCCGGCGGCGTGACCAAGTACTGGCTCATCAGCGGTGACAGCCTCGGAAACAGCATCCAGTCGTCGGACGTGACGAACAAGGATGATGACAACTACACCGCCAGCAATCTGACCTTCACCGGTTCCACCGGTGGAGTCACCTACAGCCAGGAGCACTTCGTACTGAACGGCTGCGCGGGATACGCGTCAGCCCGGACGATCGTCCAGGTGACCGTCAAGACGGACTCCGTCAAGGGGATCGTCACCTACACGGGTAAGCCCTTCAGCCTCGGCTGATCGCGCCTGTCGCACAACAGAACACAACCGCGGGGGGGACCAGAACGCCGGGTACAAGGAGGACGAGGTAGTTGTCGACGCCACCCGCAACGGCTCCGCCGAA